>NZ_JBITER010000018.1:0-24182 GCF_044455345.1 Streptomyces sp. NPDC051286
CGCCACATGACCTGCGACACCGCACGCCGATCGCACGCACCGACCGCCGCTGCGCCCGCGCTTCGCGCGAACGACGGGGAACTCAGAACAGGCCCCAGACCGACCGGCACACGGGAGGCGGCGTCGCGGGGCTGGGCATGCACATCTGCGGCGTTGTCGTCAGTCAACAACTCCCCCATAGCTCTGAAGGCATGGGGGGACCCCCTTCGCGTTGCCTCCATCCTCCGCCTTGCATCTGCACGCACCCAGCCCCGCTCCTTGTCCCACCCCCCCCATGTGCGGGTCGGTCTTACGCTGATCCTGCCCCTGGTGACGGCACGGCGAACGGCAGCAGAGCCACTGTTACGTTGTCGTGCCCCCCGCCGTCCAGCGCGTGACCCACCAGGACCTGGGCGCCGTGCAGCGGTCGTTCGTGTGCATCGGCGGGTACCGCGGCGGCCATCTCGTCCGCCGATTCCGCGTAGTTCCACAGCCCGTCCGTGCACACCACGACCAGACCCGGCCGGTCCGGTTTGAACGACGCGGTGTGCGGCTCCAGTTCGTACGCATCGGCGCCGAGCCAGCCCGTGATGGCATGGGCGCGCTCGTCCGCGTACGCCTCCGCCTCGTTCATCAGGCCCGCCGCCACCATCTGCGCGGCCCAGGAGTCGTCCTCGGTGAGGCGTGCGGGCGGGCGAGTGCGGTCGTCCGGCACCCAGTAGGCGCGGCTGTCGCCGACCCAGCCGACGACCAGGAGTCCACCGGCGCTGATCGCGCCGACGAGGGTGCACGCCGGGGCGTTCGTGTGGTGGTGCGGATCGTGCTCCCTGGCCCGGCCGTCGTCGTGGGCCAGTGAGTTGACCGCCTCGGCCGCCACGACGATCGCGTCGTGCATCGCCTGTTGCGGGTGGGCACCGCGCGGCAGCGATTCCAGCAGCGCCTCGTTGGCCGCGGTCGCGGCGGCGGCCGAGGCCTCGTCGGGGCGGCTTGCCGAGGAGACGCCGTCGCAGACGATCGCGACGACGGCCGGGGAGCCGTCCGACAGGGCGGTCGTCGACACCGCGAACGAGTCCTCGTTGCGGTGATGGCGCAGACCGCGGTCGCTGACGGCTGCCACCGAACCGAGCTCCTGCTCCATGTGGTCGCGCTCGCGGGGCTGGGCATGGCCGCAGTGCTCGCAGTAGCCGTCGGTGTCGACATGACCGGCGCGGCAGGCCACGCACAGCTTGGTGCCCGCCGTGCGTTCCTGCTCCGGGGCTGCGCCGGTGGTACGGGGATCGGGAGCGACGGGTGCTGCGGGCGCGGCCAGTTCGAAGTCGTCCGACCCGCCCCGCCGGTCGAAACGGGCTCCGGCGGGCGGACCCGCCGGGGCGGCCGGCTCGGAACGGTCGGCGGCGGGCGCGGCCGACCACTCCACCGAACCGGAGACCGCCGCGGTGTGCCCGCCCGGACCGGCCATCGGCGCACCTGTCTCTTGCGCACCGGTCACCGGCACGGTGATCGCGATGGTCGGGCGGTCCTCCGGCGGTGCGGGGACGACCGACAGGTCGTACCCGCACGCGCCGCAGAACAGGTCACCCGATTCCAGCGGCTCCTCGCAGTTGGGACACCTCGACAAGGCGGTCTCCTGGTGCATCCGCGACATCTTCACACCCACGTCCGAGGGCGGAAACGGTTGGCCCGCTCCACCAGTTCGATCCTCTCGTCGCCGCGCTGTGCAAGCCGGGCGAGCATCCGGTACGAACGCTCCAGGCCGAAACGCAGGCCGCGTTCGTCCAACTCACTGCCGAGCAGCATTCTCGGTCCGGCAGGCCCCTGCGACTGCGACGGCGACTGCGGAGCCGGCGGCTGGGCCGTGGGACTCCCGGAGAGTACCCAGTCCAGCGCCGTCCCCAGCACCTCCGTCGACAACTGCTCGCGACGCACCGCGTCCAGCCCGAAACTCTGCAGCCCGGCCACCTGGTCGGCGGCCGCCGTCAGATCGGCGATCAGCGGCTCGTGCGGGGCGCGCTCGCGCAGCCGGGCCCGCACGGCGGCGACCCGGGCCGCCGTGTAGTGGATCGACGCCTCGGGCACGGACTCCAGCGTCCGCACGGCCCCGGCCCGGTCCCCGGCGGCGATCTGCACCCGGGCCAGACCGAACGCGGCGCTGACGAAGCTCGGATCGGTCACCCACACCAGGTGGTAGTACTCGGCGGCGTTGTCCAGCTGGCCGAGGACCTCCGCGCAGATGCCCAGCGCCAGCTTGGGCGCGGGTTCACCGGGGAACGCGTCGTAGACCGCGTCGAACGACAGCGCCGCAGTCGCGTTGTCCCCGGTCACCAGCGAGGTGATCCCGCGGTACCAGACGACCCGCCAGTCGTCCGCGTCCAGCGCCTCCAGACCCGTCAGCGTCTGGACGGCGGCCCCGGGTTCGTTCAGCTCCAGGCGGGCGCGCAGCTCGCGCAGCCGGGTCTCCAGCGAGGCGGCGGGAACCGCCTGCAGTGCGGCGATCAGTTCGGAGGGTGCAGACGTCATCACACCGGCGAGAAATCCCGCGTTCGGGTCGGCCGCGTCGACCCGGGGGACCGGCAGGGCGAGCGAGGTGGCCCGTGCGTCGAGCCCGGCCAGCCGCGGGCCGGCCGAGGCGTACGCGCCCGGGGCGGCGGGCGCCGGCCGCGGCGCCGGAACGGCCGCCCGGGGCGGCGCGTACGGGAGAGCGGCCGCGGTGCCGTTACCGCCCCGGACGTGCGTGGGAGGCGCCGACAGCGGGGCAGCCCCCGGACCCCGCTGCCCCGGCACCGCGTGCGCCACCGCCCCTGGTGCAGCCGGAGACCCGGCGACCGCAGCCGCTGCGACCGGAACCCCGGATCCACCCGTCCACTTCCCCTTCCGCCGCCCGGCCGGCTCCGCCCGTACCCCGAGCCGCGACACATCGCCCGTCAGCTCGGCGAACAACTGCGTGTCCGTGACCCGCAGTTCCGTACCGAACAGCGTCGACAGGGCCGGCCTCGGACGCCCCGTCTGCAACGCCACGACCTCCCGCAACACCCCCGTCAGCTGCTCCGCCATCTCCGAGGCCGAGGCGAACCGCCGCGCCGGATCCGGGTCCGTGGCCCGGACCAGGAGCCGGTAGAACGACTCGTACGTCCGGAACACCTCGATGTTGTCCGGGTCCGGCAGCGAGTCCACGAAGACGTTCGTGTACCCCTGGAAGTCGAAGGTGAGCACCGCGAGCGTCCGTGCCACCGTGTACAGATCGGAGGCGACCGACGGTCCGATCTCCGCGACCTCCGGCGCCTGATACCCCACCGTGCCGTAGATGGCCGACTCCTCGTCGTCCATCCGGCGCACCGCGCCCATGTCGATCAGCTTCAGCTGGTCCTCGGTCTGGATCGCGTTGTCGACCTTGAAGTCGCAGTACAGCAGATTGCGGCTGTGCAGATGACCGAGCGCCTCCAGCGCCTCGATGCCGTACGCGCACGCCTGCTCGACGGGCAGCGGATCCCGCTTCCCGGCCGCGGTGCGGCGCTCGTTCGCGATCTCCTTGAGCGCCTTGCCGCCCACGTACTCCATGACGATGTAGCCGTCGAGCGAACCGGTCCGCTGGTCGAGGTGCTCGACGAAGTTGTAGATCCGGACGATGTTGGAGTGCTCGATCTCGGCGAGGAAGCGGCGCTCCGAGATCGCGGCCGCCATGGCGTCCTGGTCGCCGGTGTCCAGCAGCCCCTTGAGGACCACCCAGCGGTCCGAGACCGCACGGTCCACCGCGAGATAGACCCAGCCGAGCCCGCCGTGCGCCAGACAGCCCGCCACCTCGTACTGGCCGTGCACGATGTCGCCACCCCGCAGCTTCGGCACGAAGGAGTACGGGTGGCCGCACTTGGTGCAGAACCCCTCGGTCCGTCCCGGCCGTTCGCCGCGCGACCGTCCCACCGGGGCCCCGCAGTCGGAGCGCGAACAGAACCGCTTCCGCTCCGGCACCTCCGGGTTCTCCATCACCGCGGAACGCGGGTCGGGCCGCGGCACCTCCGGCACCTGCACCAGGCCGGCGCCCAGCCGGTTGCGCCCGGAAGCGCCCGACGACGAGCCGGAGGAACGCACCGACACCGAGCGGGCCGTGGAGGTCCCCGACAGGGACCGGGAGAGCCGCCCCGAGACCGAACGCCGCGAGGTCGACGAGCGGGACGAGGAGCGCGACGACGCCCGTGAACTGCTTCGCGCCGAACTGCTGTTGCCCGCCTTACCGACCGCGATACCAGTGGGCGGCGAGCTCACCATCCCATCGCCATGTTCCCGGCTGCGGTCGGACAGGGGAGACCCCACTGGCGAGACGACCGGGGCCAGACCGCAGATGTCGCAGTACAGCTCACCGCCGCCCATGTCCTCGTAGTCGCCTTCGCACGCGGGACGCTGGCACTGCGTACTCATGATCGGTCCCCCTGTTCGCCCCGCCGCCGCAGCGGCCCGTTCACCTTGCGCGCATGCCTGCGCGCACTCATCGCCGGTCCTCCGGTGCGGACGACCGGCGGACGTCCAGCAGTTCCGCCACCGCCTCCTGATAGCGCAGCACCGCCTGCCCCGCGACCCGCAGATCGCACGGGGCAGTCCACAGCATCCGGCGCGCCGCGTCGTACCGCTCGATCAGCACCGGGTCCTCCGCCAGCCCGTGCCGGGCGACCTTCGCCTTGTACGCGTCCAGTCGGCCACGCAGCTCCGCCCGGACCGCCAGCGGCGCGGTGACCGCCGACAGCGACTCGCGGGCCCGCAGCAGTTCGTCCTCCGCCTCCTGTTCCAGCGTCTCCAGCAGCGGGGAGAGCCGGTGCCACTGGGCGTGCCTGCGGTACTCCGACGCGGCGGCCAGCCGCTCCTGCAGCGCGGTCGGCGGACCGCTCACCGCGGGCACCTCGGACGCGGCGATCTTCGCCAGCACCTCGCCGCGCGCCGACCGGGCCTCGGCCAGCGTGCGGTCCGCCCGGGAGAGCACGTCGCGCAGGTGGACCAGGCGCTGCTCGGCGTCCTGGCGGACCGCGATCACCGCCTCGATCTCCCGCCGCACGTCGTCCAGCGCGCGGGCCGCCCGGTCGTAGCGCGTCGTGTCCGGACGTCCGCCGCCGGGCGCCGCGCTGCCGGGACCCGGCAGCCAGAACGCCAGCGGGTCGGAGATCACCTGGACCCGCAGTGTGGCCAGCTCCTGGGTGATCGACTCCAGGTCGTCGCCCGCCGGGTGTTCCCCGGGACGGACGCCGACGGAGTGTGCCAGCGAACGCGTCCGGTGCAGCTCGGCGGCGAGCAGATCTATCCGGGCGGGCAGCGCGGACCATACGGAGTCGGAGGCGACGACCATGTCCAGCGAGCGCGCGTACAGCTCGTTCATCCGGGCGACCAGCTCCTCCAGCGTGAACCGCTCGGAGAGTCTGGCCGGACCGGTGATCGACGGATCGGGCCGGGTGGCGGTGGACGCCACCGTGACGCCCTGGCCGCGCAGAAGTTCGGTCAGCGCCAGCAGGTCGTCACGGTTGGGGAAACGACGTCTGGCCCGTATCTCACGTGCCGCGTCGATCGCCCCGGCGTAGGCGTCGAAATACCCCCACAGCAGCGTGATCGACTGCTCGGTGGCGGCCCAGCGCTCCTTGGTGACACCGGTCAGATCGGCGCCCTCCAGGAGCCGGCGGCCCGCATGGTCCTGCAGGGCGAGGAGCGAGGTCTCGATCGCCTCGTGCTCCGTGCCGAGCCGGGCCAGCGCACGGTCCGCCTCGTCCCGGTCCATGACCGGGCCGGGGGGCCTCCCCGCGTAGCCGGGGAAGGGGCCCGCGACGCCCATCGATCACCTCTTCGCTCTCCCCGCCGGGCGGACCCGGCGGGATCAAGGACTAATTGCTCCGGTACTTGGGCGCAGGCGGCGCCGTTATGCCGGGCAGTCCGGTCGCCAGCCACTTCCGGTACGACACCATCCAGGGGCTGTCCGCACCACCCCTGCGGTAGTCGACCAGCACCTGGTTGACCCGGGCCACCAGGTCGTTCGCACCGTGCTTCGTGGCCACGCCGTAGTACTCGGTGGTGAACGGCTTGTCGCCCTTGAGGGCGACGGCCGGATCCTGGGCGGCCTGGCCCGCCGCCAGCGCGTTGTCCGTGACCACCGCGTCGACCTCGCCCAGCTGCAGCCGGACCAGGCAGTCCAGCTGGTTGGGGACGGTGAGCCGGTCCTCGTCCGCCTCTGTGCCGTCGTGCTCGTCCTTGAAGACCGCGCCGAAGGACTGTTTCTCCAGCGCCTCGTACGCCGTGGAGCCCTCCGCGGTGCAGACCCGCTTGCCGGCGAGGGACTTGTCGTATCCCGTGATCGGCGAGTCCTTCGGTGCGAGGACCTGCTGCCCGGCCTGGAAGTAGGCGGTGGAGAAGGAAACCTGGTCGAGCCGGCTGCAGTTGATCGTCATCGTTCGCACGACGACGTCGACCTTGTCGTTCTCCAGGGCGGCGATGCGCTGGTTGGTGGGGATCGCCCGGAAGATCACCTTGTCGGGGTCGCCCAGGATGTCCTGTGCGACGGCCCGCACCAGATCGATGTCGAAGCCCTCGAGCCTGCCCGTCTCCCGATTGCGGTAGCCCCAGCGGAAGCTGTTCTGGTCCACCCCCGCGATCAGCTTCCCGCGCGCCTTGATCTTCGCGATGCTCGGTCCGTCGGCACTCGACGGCTGCAGGCTCGCCTCCGGGTCCTCGCAGTCGTCGGCCCGGACGGGCACCGCCGTCGCCGTACCCGTCCCGGAGATGCCGGCGCCCAAGGAGCCGGCGCCGCCGTGTGAGAGCGGCAGCAGGGTGAGCAAGGCCGTCACCGCGCAGGCCACGGCCATTCCCGTCACGCCGCCCCAGCCGCGCAGTCCGGCGCGGGCGGAACCAGTCCTGGTCATCGCTCCCCCTCTCACCGGTACTCCGACAGCCTGCGGTTGACCCCGATGATCGCGGCGACCGCGGCCAGCGCGGCGAGAGCCGCCGCCCCGACCGGCAGCCCGCCGAGCGCCCCGCGCCCGTTCTTCGCGGCCCGGGTGAACTCGCCCTGCTCATGGGCGAGTGCCTGCTCAAGGGCGTCGTCCACCTGGTTGAAGGACTCCCCGGTGGAGTCCTTCGCCCCGATGATCTGCTTCAGCGCGCCCTCGTAGTCGCCGCTGTCGTCGGTCTTGCGGGCGGTCCGGTGGCGGATCTGCCACTCGGAGACACCGCTGATGGCGTGCGCCACCGGCCCGCTCCCCTGGGAGTCGTCGGCGAGCTTCCTGGCCGTCCCCAGCTCATCGCCGAGGGCCTTCATGCCCGTGGTGTAGTCGGTCTCGTACTTGTCGTTCTTGCCGTCGGCGGTGAGCACCGCGCCGCGGGCGACCACGGTCAGGAGCTCATTGGCGCGCGCCTTCAGCGAGTTGATCCGTGCCTGGTTGAGCACATCGAGCGACTGCTGCCCGTGCACATCGGCGTCCCGCAGTTCGGCGCGTGCGACCGTGTGTCCCACGGCCAGCCACAGCACGAGCACCGTGGTCGCGGCGGTCGCGGCGAGCAGCCCGTGATTGAAGACCCGGTTCGTCCTGCGGTAGTTGCGCCGTTGCGCCCAGAACAGCCCGCCCAGCGCGACGGCACCGAGACCCAGCGCGAAGAACGGCCAGGCTCGGGCGGAGTCGTAGTCCTGGTCGAGCCGTCCGGTCTCCGCCGTGTAGAGCCGCTCGGCGGCGGGGAGGAGCTCCTTGGACATCTTCTGGTTCGCGTACCGGAGGTAGGCGCCGCCGAGCGGCAGCCCCTGCCGGTTGTTGGCGCGGGCCCGCTCGATCAGGCCGGTGTACCGGGGGAGCTCCTGGTTGAGCGTGGCGATCTCCTGGCCGGACGGCGACGCGGCGTCCGTGGTGGACGCCGCCTTCACCAGCAGCCGGGACGCGTCCTTGATGTCCTTGTCGTACCGCTCGCGGACATCGCGCGGTTCCTGCGCCCCCGCCAGGAATCCGCTGGCCGCCGCGGTGTCCGCATCGGCCAGGGAGCGGTAGATGTTCGCCGCCTCGGCGCTCAGCGGCTGACTGCGGCTCACCACGTCGTCTGCGGCGGCCGCCCGGTCGGAGACCTCGATCGCCGTCACGGCCCCGAAGGCGACGACGAGCGCCGCCAGTACGGCTCCGATGATCTGGAGCCTGCCCGGTTCGGTCGTCGCCGCGGCGCGCAGCCGCGCCGCCGGCTCGGACCAGGCGCCGCGCCGGGGCGCGGGCAGGGAAGCGGGCGCGGGCGGCTGGGCCGGCACGTGGTCCGGCGCCGTGCGCACATTCGGCGGGTATGTCACGTGACCTCCCCCTCGGTCGCTGACGGTGGCCATTCCCCCGGCCGATCAGAGGACTGGGACCCGGCCAGAAGTATGGCCGCAGGGACCGACATCCACACCAGGAACGCCTGGATCGTGCGTCGATCCACGGATGTACCACGCATTCGATCAAGGCAGGCGCCGCCGATCAAGACGAATCGGCGGAGCCATCCCCGAAGCGGACCGATCTCCCCACTCATGAACACGTTCGGGACAACTGATCGGTTCCCTTACGCAAGGGGCGTCCTGCGGCGTGATCGCCACAGGACGCCCCCCTTAGGGCGTGTTCTGAGTTCCCCGCCTGCGCCCCGACGCCCGGCACGCACGCTCGCCGCACGGCGCCGCAGGACAGGTGGCTCCGCCACATGACCTGCGACACCGCACGCCGATCGCACGCACCGACCGCCGCTGCGCCCGCGCTTCGCGCGGACGACGGGGAACTCAGAACAGGCCCTAGTGCCCGTCTGCCGAGGTGTCAGCCGTACTGCGCACGCAGCCTGCTGTGCACCTCCGGCGCAGCCCCCGTGTGGTCAAGACCCAGCAGCCCGGCACCCAGCACCGGCGGCTCCTGCACCACGCGGACCACCGCCTTCGGGGCCCGTGCCGCGAGGAGTTCGGCGATCCGGTCGTCCAGCTGCGGGTGGCGTGCCGCCAGCACGCTGCCGCCCAGGACCACCGGTGCCTCCTCGTCCAGCAGCCCGAGGCGGGTCAGCGCGACCGACGCCATCGCGACGACCTCGTCCGCCAGCCGGTGCACGAGACCGCGCGCCACCGGGTCCCCGGCCGCGCCGGTCGCGAACAGCACCGGCGTCAGCTCGTGCCGCCGCTCGAACTCGATGTGCCCCAGATGCAGTGCCTCGATCAGCGCGTACATTGAGTCGAGCCCGAAGTGCGCGGGCAGGGTGCGCGCCAGTTCGGTCGGTTCGCCGCGCCCGTCCTCGGCCCGAGAGGCGAACCACATGGCCTCCTCGGCGAGCCCCGAACCGCCGCCCCAGTCACCGGAGATCCGGCCGATGGCGGGGAAGCGCGCGGTCCGCCCGTCCGGCACCATGCCGACACAGTTGATCCCCGCACCGCAGACGACGGCCACGCCCCGGGGCTCCTCGACCCCGGCACGCAGTATCGCGAACGTGTCGTTGCGGACCTCCACCGTGCGACCCCAGTCCCGGGCCCGCAGCGCCGCGGCGAGCGCCTGCTCCTCGACCGGGAGATCGGCATTGGCCAGACACGCCGACACATGCCCGACGGATTCCACCGGCTCGCCATACGCCCGCGCTCTCGCCAGCGCCTCGCCGATCGACGAGGCCAGGACGTCCACGGCCACATCGATGCCGACGGTAGGCGGCTGGAAACCGCCTCCGCGCACCGAGCTCAGCAGCGTTCCGTCCGGTCCGATCAAGGCCACATCGGTCTTGCTGTTCCCCGCGTCGATGGCGAGGACCGCAGCGTTCACGCCCACGCGAGGTGCTCCCGGTTGTGCGCGATCAGCTTGTCGGTGAGCGCCTCGGCGTACTCGAACTGGCCGATCAGGGGGTGGGCGAGCAGCGCCTTGAACACCCGTTCCCGGCCACCGCGCAGCGCCGCTTCCAGGGCGAGGTCCTCGTACGCCGTCACGTTGGCGATCAGCCCCGCGTACAGCGGATCCAGCTCCGCAGCGGCGAGCGGCGTCGCCCCCGTGCCGTCGACCCGGGCCTGCACCTCGATGACCGCGTCGTCCGGCAGGAACGGCAGCGTCCCCTTGTTGTACGTATTGACGACCTGCACCGCCGCGCCGCCCGAGCCCAGCAGGGAGGACGCCAGGTCCACGGCCGCCTCCGAGTAGAACGCGCCACCGCGCTTGGCGAGCAGCGCGGGCTTCTCGTCCAGCGCCGGGTCGCCGTACATGGCGAGGAGTTCCTTCTCCATCGCGGCGACCTCCGCCGCCCGGGACGGCTTGGTGCCGAGCTCCCGCACGACCTCGTCGTGGGCGTAGAAGTACCGCAGATAGTACGAGGGGACGACGCCGAGCCGGTCGATGATCGCCCGGGGCATGCGCAGATCGTCGGCGATCGCGGCGCCGTGCTCGGCGAGCAGTTTCGGCAGGACGTCCTCGCCGTCAGGGCCGCCGAGCCGCACTCCGAGCTCCCACGTCAGGTGGTTGAGCCCGACATGGTCGAGGTGCACCTCACCGGGGGTGACGTCGAGCAGCCTGGCGAATTTCCGCTGGAGGCCGATGGCCACGTTGCACAGACCGACGGCCTTGTGGCCGGCCTGGAGCAGCGCCCGGGTCACGATCCCGACCGGATTGGTGAAGTCGATGATCCACGCGTCGGGGTTGGTGCGACGGACCCGCTCGGCGATGTCGAGGACGACCGGGACGGTGCGCAGTGCCTTGGCGAGACCGCCGGCCCCGGTGGTCTCCTGGCCGATGCAGCCGCACTCCAGCGGCCATGTCTCGTCCTGGTTGCGGGCGGCCTGGCCGCCCACGCGCAGCTGCAGCAGGACCGCGTCGGCGTCGGCGACGCCCGCGTCGACGTCCGAGGTGGTGACGATCCGCCCCGGGTGGCCCTGCTTGGCGAAGATCCGTCGGGCGAGACCGCCGACGAGGTCGAGACGGTCGGCTGCCGGATCGACGAGCACCAGCTCCTCGACGGGCAGCGTGTCCCGCAGCCGGGCGAAGCCGTCGATCAGTTCAGGGGTGTAGGTGGACCCGCCACCAACTACTGCGAGCTTCATGAGTCAGCCCTTTACTCCGGTCAGTGTGACGCCTTCGACAAATGCCTTTTGAGCGAAGAAGAACACGAGGATCACGGGGGCCATGACCAGTACGGTCGCGGCCATGGTCAGGTTCCAGTCGGTGTGGTGTGCGCCCTTGAAGGATTCCAGGCCGTAACTGAGTGTCCAGGCGGCCGGGTTCTCGGAGGCGTAGATCTGCGGCCCGAAGTAGTCGTTCCAGGCGTAGAAGAACTGGAACAGCGCGACGGCCGCGATGCCTGGTCTGGCCATCGGCAGCACCACCTTGAGCAGGGTGCGCAGTTCGCCGCAGCCGTCGACCTTCGCCGCGTCGAGGTACTCGTTCGGGATGGTCAGCAGAAACTGCCGCAGCAGGAAGATGGAGAACGCGTCACCGAAGGCCATCGGGATGATCAGCGGCCAGAGCGTGCCGGACATGTCCAGTTGCTTCGCCCAGAACAGATACATCGGGATGACGACGACCTGCGGCGGCAGCATCATCATCGAGATGACGAGCATCAGGGACAGCCGGCGGCCGCGGAAGCGGAACTTGGCGAGCGCGTACGCCACGGGCAGCGACGACACGACGGTGAGGACGGTGCCGAGTCCCGCGTACAGCAGGGTGTTCTTCCACCAGGTCAGGAAGCCCGGGGTGTCGAACACCTTGCGGTAGTTGCTCCACTCGAAGGGGTGCGGCCACAGGTCCCGGGTCAGCGCCTGCTGGTCGCTCATCAGAGAGGTGAGGAACAGGAAGACGAACGGCAGCACGAAGAAGAGTGCGGCCGCGACGCCGAGCGCGTGCACGGCGATCCAGTTCAGCAGCGCCTTGCGGCGTGCGACGTGCTCGGCCGGGCTGACCGGTCCGGCCGGCGGGCCGGCGGCCTTGAGGGTGTCGAGAGCCTGCGCCACGTCATTCACCTGCCTGGATCAGCCCGCTGCGGCGCCGCATCAGCAGTGCGGTGAACGCCATGGCGAGTACGAAGAGAACGAGCGCGACCACACAGGCGGAGCCGTAGTCGAAACGCTGGAAGCCGAGGTTGTAGACGAGCTGCGGAAGCGAAAGTGTCGACTTGTCGGGATAGCCCGGTTCGAACTGCTGCCCGGAGCCGCCCATCACTCCTGAGGCGACCTTCCCGGCCACGAGCGGCTGGGTGTAGTACTGCATCGTCTGGATGATCCCGGTGACCACGGCGAACATCACGATCGGCGAGATGTTCGGCAGCGTGACGAAGCGGAACCGCTGGTACGCGGTCGCCCCGTCCAGCTCCGCCGCTTCGTACTGCTCCTTGGGTACGTCGAGCAGTGCGGCCATGAAGATCACCATCAGGTCGCCCACCCCCCAGACCGCGAGCGCGGTCAGGGCCGGCTTGGACCAGGTGGCGTCGGTGAACCAGCCCGGCGTGGGCAGCCCCAGATCGCCGAGGAGTGAATTGACCGGCCCCGTACCCGGGTTGAGCAGGAAGACGAAGCCCAGGGTCGCGGCGACGGGTGGCGCCAGGTACGGCAGGTAGAACAGGGTCCGGAAGACGCCCGTACCGGTCTTGATTTTGGTGATCAGCAGCCCGACGCCGAGACCGAAGACGACCCGGCAGCTGACCATGACCGCGACCAGCCACAGCGTGTTCCGGAGGGCGGGCCAGAACAACGGGTACTCGTTGAAGACGTACGACCAGTTCTTCAGGCCGTCGAACTTCGGGGGCGCGAAGCCGTCGTACTGGGTGAAGGAGAAATAGACCGTGGAGATCAGCGGGTAGGCGAAGAAGACGCAGAATCCGATCAGCCACGGCGACATGAAGGCCGCAGTTCGAAGCGCCGCGCGGCGGCGCTTCGAGCGCAGTGTGTACGTGCTCATCGCGGTTCTACTTCGCCTGTGCGATCGCCGCGTCGATTTCCTCGGCGGTCTTCTCCAGGCCCGCCTTGATGTCCGTCTGCTTGCCCTTCTCGATGTCGAATCCGAGGTTCTGCAGGGACACCAGGTACGCGCCGCCGTTCACCGAGGGCGGGGTGGTGGTGCTCTTCGGGTTCGCGGCGATGTCCAGGAAGGTCTTGAACCGCGGGTCGTACTTCAGCTTCGGCGACTTCAGCGCCGCCAGCGTGGACGGAACGTTGTGAATGGCGTTGGCGAAGTCGACCACAGCGTCGGTGTCGGTGGTCATGAACTTCACCAGCTCCCAGGCCGCGTTCTGCTTCTGCGAAGTGGCGGCGATACCGGCGATGGTGCCGGTCAGGTAGCCCTTGCCGTAGGTGTCGGCCTCGTCGTCGGCGACGGGCATCGGAGCCACGCCGATCTCGAACTTCGGCTTGGTGTCCTCGGCCATGCCGAGCCGCCACTCGCCGTCCAGCTGCATGGCCACCTGGCCGGTGTGGAACGGGTGCTTGGCGCCCCACTCGTCACCGAACATGGTGCGGAACTTCTCCAGCTTCGCGTAGCCGCCCAGGTCGTCGACCAGCTTCTTCTGTGTGGTCAGCATCGACGCGAACGCCGGGTCCTTGGCGATGTTCGATTTGCCGTCGCCGTCGAAGTAGGTCGGGTTCCAACCGCCGAGGTAGTGCTCGGTCGTCGTCTCGTAACCGTGGTAGTTCGGCATGAAGCCGAGCTGCTCGTACGAGTCGCCCTTGGCCTTCGTCAGCTTCTTCGCGTCCGCGGCAAGTTCCGGCCAGGTCTTCGGTGGGCTGGTGATGCCGGCGGCCTTGAACGCGTCCTTGTTGTAGTAGAGGCCGTACGCGTCGCCGAGCAGCGGAACGGTGCAGCGCACGCCGTTGAACTGCGTGTACTCGTTCATCGCCTTGGGGAACGTCTTGTCGGCGTCGATCCCGTCCTTCTTCAGGAAGGGGTTCAGATCGACGAAGGCCTTGGACGAGCAGAACTTGCCCACATTGTTCGTGGTGAACGAGGAGACCACGTCCGGGGCCTTCGAACCGCCCGCCCGCAGCGCCTGGTTGATCTTGTCGTCGGTCATGTTGCCGACGACCTTCACATGGATGTTGGGGTGCGCCTTCTCGAAGGCGTCGACGTTGGCCTGAATTCCCTTGACCTCGTTCGGGGCACTCCAGCCGTGCCAGAAGGTGATGGTCGTCTCCTTGGACGCGTCATCGTGCGCACCGGAGCCGCTCTGACCGGTACAGGCGGAGGCGAGAAGGGATATCGCGGCGGTTGCGGCGAGCGCGGCGGCCGTCTTCCGGCGGTTTCCGGACATGGCGGTGTCTCCCGATGAAGGGTTGGGGCAGGGAAGGGGACGGACGTGCGGCGGGCGGGTCAGCGCGACGTGTCGAAGACTTCGTCGCGGGTGGTGGCGAGGGCGCTCTCCAGTGCCCCGCGCAGTACGGGCCGATGTGTGACGCCACCGATGATCAGCCGGGGCCGGGAGGCCGCCAGTTCGGCGAGCTCCCGTTGCACCCGGGCGCGCAGCGGTTCCCCGCCGGAGGCGATCAACTCGCCGGAGAGAACCACGAGTTCGGGGTCGAGAACGGCGACCATGGAGGCCAGACCGGTCGCGAGGCCGGTGGCGAACAGCTCGAGGAGCCGGGCATATGGGCCGTCCTCGCCCTGCTCCGCGGCCGCGGCGGCCCGGGTGATCAGGCCGGCCGCGACCTCGTGATGGGTACCGGTGGCGCGGGCCGGCTCGTCGTCGATGCCGAGCTCCCGGGCCAGTCGGGGCAGCACCTGGGCGCCCGCCAGCTCCTGGAAGCCGCCCGAGTTCGCCTTGGTGACCTGACGGACCAGCGGGACACCGGGCACCGGCAGGAAACCGACCTCACCGGCGCCGCCGGTGAAGCCGCGGTGCAGCCGTCCGCCGATGACGAGGGCGGCGCCGAGCCCCTCCTCGTTCCACAGCAGGACGAAGTCGTCGTGGCCGCGGGCCGCGCCGAGCCGCTGCTCGGCCACCGCGACGAGGTTCACGTCGTTCTCGTACTCGACCGGCATCGGCAGGAAGGCGGCCAGCTCGTCGAGGAGGGTGGGGGAGTGCCAGCCGGGCAGGTGGGAGGCGTACCGCAGCCGCCCGGTACCGGGGTCGAAGGCGCCCGGCGTACCGATGACGACCCGGTGCACATCGGAGCGGGTCAGCCCGGCGTCCTTGACGGCCCCGTCCAGCGCGTCCGCCACCTGCCGCACCACACTGTCGGCGCGCCGCCCGGGGGTGCGCAGCTCGAACTCGCCGACCGTCTCGCCGGTCACATCGGCGACGGCGGCGACGATCCGGTGGGCGTTCACATCGAGACCGGCGACATGGGCGGCACGGGCGTTCACCGCGTACAGCTGGGCATTGGGGCCGGGCCGTCCCGCGACGGTCCCGGTGGCGACGACCAGCCCGGCCGCCTCCAGACGGGCCAGCAGCTGCGAGGCGGTGGGCTTGGAGAGGCCCGTCAGCTTCCCGATCCTGGTCCGGGAGAGGGGGCCGTGTTCCAGCAGCAGATCGAGGGCGGCCCGGTCGTTCATGGCCCGCAGGACGCGGGGGGTTCCCGGTGTGGTTCCGGCCATGCGTGCTGCACCTGCCCCTCTGTTAGGAAAGTTTCCTATTCGGTGAGAGGACGGTAGGGCGCACGTCACCGACGCGTCAATGGGCAGAGCGCCGGTGGCAACCAAAGCGTTATCCGGGGATTCCGGCCGAAGCGGGCCCGCTTCCGCGGGGTTGGGCGGAGCGGTACGGCCGGTGGCGCCGAGTCCGGTCGTGCCGTTCCTGGGGCGGGTGGGCGGGAGCGCTGCCCGGGCCCGGCCACCCGGCACCCCTCGGGCGGGCCAGGACAGAGCTGCTTCCGAGCCCCGGCCTCCGGTGCTGCCGCCCGGGGCCCGTCCCGGTGTCAACTGCTGCCCGCCACTGCTGCTCAACCCGTTTTCACGCCGAAGGGCGCCCCACAGGCCCTCAGAGCCTGTCGGGGCGCCCGTGGTTCCGCAGTGCTACTTGGCCAGGTTCGACGGCGGGATGGGTGTCGTGGCCAGCGACTGCGGGGACGTCGTCGACGCATACGCGGACGGGGCAGCCGTCCCGGCCGTCGGGTCGGCCGACGAGGGCTCGTCCGGCTGGGCCGGCACGCCGCCGACCATCCGGATGCCCGCCTCGTCGAAGGCCAGCTTGATCCGCCAGCGCAGCTCGCGCTCCACGCCCAGCGCCTTGCCCGGCATCGTCTTCGCGGTCACCCGGACCGTCATCGAGTCCAGGAGCACGGAGTCCAGCCCGAGGATCTCCACCGGACCCCACAGGCGCTCGTTCCACGGGTCCTCCTTGGCCATCAGCCCGGCGGCCTCGGTGATCACCGTACGTACCCGACCGAGGTCCTCCGTGGGGCGTACCTGCACATCCACCCCGGCGGTCGACCACCCCTGGCTGAGGTTGCCGATCCGCTTCACCTCGCCGTTGCGGACGTACCAGATCTCACCGTGGTCACCGCGCAGCTTGGTGACCCGCAGACCGACCTCGATGACCTCACCGGAGGCGACGCCCGCGTCGATGGTGTCCCCGACGCCGTACTGGTCCTCAAGGATCATGAAGACGCCGGAGAGGAAGTCGGTGACGAGGTTGCGCGCACCGAAACCGAATGCCACACCGGCGACACCGGCCGAGGCGAGCAGTGGCGCCAGATCGATCTGGAAGGCGCCCAGGATCATCAGGGCGGCCGTACCGAGGATCAGGAACGAAGCGACCGAACGGAGTACGGACCCGATCGCCTCGGAGCGCTGACGGCGGCGTTCCGCATTGACCAGCAGGCCGCCGAGAGCGGTGCCCTCGACGGCTTGGGCGCTGCGGTTCATCCGCTCGATGAGCTTGGTGAGAGCACGGCGGATCGCGATGCGCAACATGACCGCGATGACCACGATGAGGACGATGCGCAGACCGGTGTTCAGCCAGGTGGACCAGTTCTCCTCCACCCAGCCCGCGGCGTGGCCGGCCTGCTTGGCGGCTTCGTCCAGCGAGCCGCCGGGCTCGGGTGACGGTGCTGCGGCCAACAGGGCGGACAGGGACACGGCGGAACCTCCAGATGGACGTGGGCTGCCCAACCACACTAACGGGGCATCGGGAGTGCTCCGTTTCAGTGACGGAGGGGAGAGGCACGTCTCAGCCGGGGATAAGGAAGGGGCAGCCGGTTCGGGAACGGGGTGCGAGGCCGGGTGTGGCCGATCCCACATCGATCGCGGGACCGCTCCGGCAACGGCCTCTTGAGCCCCTGTTCCGGCGCTTGCGGGCCGTGCGGACGGCAGGGGCCCGGGAAAATCCTTCCGGCCCGTTACCCGCACGTGGTGGCGGATTGACCAGGCATGAGGAGAGACTGAGATCGGATCGTCCCGGCGCGAGCCACGCGCCGCCGGCGTACAAGGAGGCATCCACCGTGCCGCATGTCCTGGTTCTCAACGCGTCGTACGAGCCGCTCGGCGTCGTACCGCTCCGCCGCGCGCTCGTCCTCGTCCTGGAGAACAAGGCCATCTGCCTTGAAGAGTCAGGCGCCCTCATGCACAGCGCCACCCGCGCCATCCCAGCCCCCAGCGTCGTCCGCCTGAAGCGGTTCGTACGGGTTCCCTACCGGGGGCCCGTTCCACTGACCCGCCGGGCGCTCTTCGCCAGGGACGGCGGGCGCTGCATGTACTGCGGCGCCGCCGCGACCAGCGTCGACCATGTCATCCCCCGCAGCCGAGGCGGACAGCACGCCTGGGACAACGTGGTGGCGGCCTGCCGCCGCTGCAACCACTTCAAGGCCGACCGGCATCTGCCGGAGATCGGCTGGCGGCTGCACCAGCAGCCCGCCCCGCCGACGGGACTCGCCTGGCGGATCATCGGGACGGGGCACCGGGACCCGCGCTGGCTGCCGTACCTGCAACCCTTCGGCGCGGACGACGCCATGGCCCGGATCGACGGCATTTCAGCCTGACGATCCGGGCTTTCGCACGTCCGGGGGACGCGGTTTCGCGCAGCGCCGTCGCTCGCTACGCGAACCGCAGCTCCGCGGGGTGCGCCGCACGCCGCAGCAGCGGCAGCGATGTCGCCGCGGCCAGCAGGCAGGCGGCGTACACCGCCACGGGCACGAGCAGCGGAAGCGCCGACGGAACGTACCCGGGCGCCACGAGAGCGGCGTATCCGAGGTGCACCGCCATGCCCCCGATGCCCGCGAGCAGCATCGACGGCGCCAGCGGCAGCGCGGTCTCCAGCAGCAGGGCCCGGGCCAGCACCGCACGGGGTACGCCGGTCGCGACCTGCGCGGCGAGCCCCCGACGGCGGCTGGCGACGGACTCCGCGGTGCCCACCGCGACCGCGAAGAGGCCGATGGCCAGGGCCACCAGGACGGCGGCTCCGGCGAGATCGATCCCCGTGGTGTAGAAGGCGAGGCTCTCGCCCAAGGAGTCGGTTTGCCGGCGCAGCTCGTCCAGCAGCACGTCCCGCACTCCCACGAAGCCCACCCCGACCACGGTCACCAACAGGAGCGTGGCATGGGTGCGCGCAGCCGCCCAGGGGTCGTCCCCGAACCGGCCTGCGGCGATCAGTACCGCCGGGCTCTTGGCGCGGGCGGTCAGCCGCCGGCCCATGAATGCGGCCGTCGCCCCAGCCAGCCACATCGCGCCGGCCCCGGTGAGGATCACCACGGCGAACACCAGCAGCGGGACGGTCACGGCGCCGGGACGGCTGCCCCGCAGCCCGGCGAGGCAGGTCAGTACGGCGATCAGTGCCACGGCCACCAGCAGTGCCACCGGCCTTCCGCGGCCCCGGTCCGGCCGCACCCGGCGTACGTGGCCGAGCGGGGAGGCGATCACCCTGCGCAACGCGACCGTGCTCACCAGCGCGGCCAGCACGGGCACGGCGAGAACGACAGCCACGAAGGCCAACCACGCCCCGGGCGGCGGCATGTGGTCGTACCCGGAGAGGAACGCGGCGAAGACGACGGCGCCGCCGGCCGATCCCGCCAGACACGTGAACGCGGATTCCAGCGCGCAGATGCGCCGTACCTGCGCGGGGGACGCCCCGGCGAGCCGCAGTCCGGCCATCCGCCGGTCGCGGTGGACGGCGCCGATGCGGGCGCACTGGCCCAGGAAGCCGAGCACCGGGACGAGCAGGAGCAGCAGCGTGACCACCACCCCCGCGCGCTGGCCCGGCTGATTCAACAGGCCGTGCGCGAACGGGACCGATACCTGCCCGGAGACGGCGGCGACGGTGACCGCCGCGAGGGCGAACCCCGTGGCGAGCAGGGCGCCCAGCGCGGTCAGGGAGATCCGCCACCACTCGCGGCGGTCCGAGCCGCGCGTCAGGATCCATGCGATGCGGAGGTCAGCCTTCATGGCGGGCGGCCTCCCCGACGGCTTCCCGGGCCGGCAGCTGTGCGGCGTCGGCGTGCAGCGCCCCGTCCCGCAGCCACACTTCGCGGTCCGCGTACGCCGCGATCTGGGCGTCATGGGTGATCAGCAGCACCGCGATGCCGGCCTCGCGAGCGGCGTGCACCAGAGCGGTCATCACCTGTTCCCCGGCGAGCGAGTCGAGCGCCCCGGTCGGCTCGTCCGCGAAGACGACCTTCGGCCCGGTCACCAGCGCCCGTGCCAGTGCGACGCGCTGACCCTGACCGCCACTCAGCTCGCCGGGCCTCAGTTCGGCCTGACCGCGCACCCCGAAGCGCTCCAGCCACTCACCCGCCCGGGTCAGCGCAGCCGCGCGGGAGGTTCCGGCGAGCAGCAGCGGCAGTGCCACATTGTCGACGGCGGTGAGCTCGGGGATCAGCTGCCCGAACTGGAACACCACCCCGAAGTCGGTGCGCCGCAGCTCGCCGAGGCGCGCCTCGGACAGCAGGTCGAGCCGCTCCTGTCCGTACGACACCGAACCCTTGTCGGGTCGGACGATCCCCGCCAGGCAGTGCAGCAGTGTGGACTTCCCGCTGCCACTGGCACCGGTGACGGCGAGGATCTCCCCTGCGTGGAGATCGACCGACGCGCCGCGCAGCGCCTCCGCCTTCCCGTACGACTTCCGCAGCCCGGTGGCCGTGAGCAGGGGCGTCGTTCCGCCGGGTTGCTGCTCGGTTCGCGTACTCATGATGCGTCGACCTCCGCGGTCAGAGAAGTGAGCCGGCCTGCGGTGGTGGTCATCCACCGCACGTCGGCGTCCAGGTGGGCGATGGCGTAGTCGGCGGAGAGCACCGTGCCGAGGCCTGCGCCTGGTGTGGTTTTGAGCGTGGTCAGTTCGCGCAGCCGCGCCATGTGGGCGGTGCGCTGGGCCTGGAGATAGCCGGCCGCGTCGGCTGTGCGGTCGGTGTCGCCGGCTGCTGTGGCGACAAGGATCGCGACCACGACCTTGGCGAAGATCTCGTTCGCCACGAAGGGGGCCGGTGGGGCGATCTCGGCGGCCCACCTGGCCAGTTCGCGTGCTCCCTCGTCCGTGGAACGGTAGAGGGTGCGCTCGGGTCCTCCGTCGGAATCGGTGCCTTCCACGGCGGCCAGTCCGTCGCGCACCAGTCGTTGCAGGGTCGTGTAGACCTGGCCGTAGGCCAACGGGCGGGCCTGTGGGAATCGTTCGTCGTACCGCCGCTTGAGGTCGTAGCCGTGGCTGGACCCTCCGGCGAGCAGTCCCAGAAGGACATGGCGGATGCTCATGCGGCGACTCTATACGCAGTACATGTACTGAGTGAATAGTTGATGATGGTAAACCGGCGCCAGGTCAACTCTCCTTGAAGCAAAGGGTGATGTGTCAGCGGTCGAGGGCGGTGAGGGGTAGCCGCCCGGCTCGCGGGACGGCCGGTGCGCGGCTACTGCGCGACGGCGTACGCCTCCACCGACCAGAGCGAGTAGCCGAACTCGGTGCCGCGGGCGTCGCCCTGAATCCTCAAGAAGCGGGTGTCCTTCGCGTCCATGCGGACGGACTCGCGCCCGCCCTTGCCGTCCCGGACGGTCGCCGCCGTGCGCCAGTTGCGGCCGTCCGCGGAGACCTGGATGCGGTAGCGGGCGGCGTACGCGTCCTGCCACCGCAGCACCACCTGCCCGATCCTGGCGGGCTCCGCCAGTTCCGCCTGCCACCAGGCGCCGTCCTCAGCCGGGGAGGACCAGCGGGTGGCCGGATCGCCGTCCGACGCGGCGGCCGCCGGGAAGTCCGGGGTCTCGTCGCCGGAGGAGGAGGCGGTGGCCGTACGCGCCAGATCG
This sequence comes from Streptomyces sp. NPDC051286, assembly GCF_044455345.1. Classification (NCBI taxonomy): domain Bacteria; kingdom Bacillati; phylum Actinomycetota; class Actinomycetes; order Kitasatosporales; family Streptomycetaceae; genus Streptomyces; species Streptomyces sp. NPDC051286. Next base: position 21,096 of record NZ_JBITER010000018.1, read on the forward strand.
GGCCCGGCGGTCCGCGGGTAGGCCCGCACGGTGAGGGTGCTCTCCTCACTGCCGAAACTGATCGGCACCTCGTACTCACCGGCAGGGGTGCCCGCCGGGACGGTGATCTCCACGGGGACGTCGGTACGCGACCCGCGCGGCACCGTCGTCTGCTTCGGGATGCTCACCTCGATGCCCCGGGGCGCCTTCACGGTGAGTGCGCCGCGCACCTCGGCGGGGCGGCGGGCGGCGAGCCGCGCCGCGACCCGCTGCGGCCGGCCACCGATCTCGGCGTCCGTCTCGCCGCGTGCGAGATCGAGCCCGGCCGCGGGCTCGTCACCGAACCACGGCACGAGGGCGCGTACCTTCGGGGCTTCGGGGATGGTTCCGGAGACCGCCGGTGGCAGCGTGTTCGCCCTCACGCCGGGGGCGGTCACGGCGGCACCCGTCGCCCAGCTGATCCGGATCGCGTCGGCCCGCAGGCCCTTGGTCGCCGTCTGGGTCCAGCCGGTCGTCGACAGCAGGCCGAGGCGGTGCCAGCCCTCGCCCGGCACATGGGCCTCAAGCCGCGCGTCCGCCGCGGCTCCGCTGCCGGGTACGGTCATCGCGGTCACCGTCTCCACCGGGCGGGCCCGGTTCAGCCGGACCGTATGGCTGCCCGGCGCCGTGGTCACCGTGCCGGCGGAACGGTCCGCGCCGGTCCAGCTGTCGGCCTCCTTGCGCACCCGGTCCAGGAAGGGGTCGAGCACCCCCTTGCCGACCGTCGCCCCGCTCGCCTTGATCGCTGTGCACAGCGGCTCCAGGTCCAGCGACGCCTTCCATGCGGCCGCACCGTCGCCGCGTGCCTGGGCCTGCAGCAGATCGACGGCGAGCTCGCCCGCCCGCCCGTACCGGGCCAACTGCTCGCTCCAGGGCCGCACTTCGTCGTCGAGACGCCCGTCCGCCGGTCCCTTCAGCCGCTGCGGGGCCTCCCGCATCACCGTGAAAGCGGCCCGCAGCTCGCGTGCCGCGTCGGCCCGCGCCGTGGCGTCCGCCGTCGTACGGGATTTCCAGAACGCGGCGAACAACGGCCGCAGATACGCCGACTCGTCGCCACCCAGCACGGACGTCGCGCTGTTCCCGGCCAGCGCCCGCAGCGCGTCCCGGGTGCGGGCGTCGCCGCCCGCCAGATCGTCGATGGCCGCCTGCCAGGACTCCTGCGCCCGGTAGCCCTTCGGGTTCCAGGCGAAGTCGGCGGCGGTGAACAGCGGGATGCGGGACGCGGACGGCTGCTCCATCGCGTTGGCGAGCAGCGCCGCCGAGCCGATCGCGACCGCCGGGTCCCGGCCGGTGTACGGGCCGAGGAAGATGCGGTCCTGTGCGTAGTCGTTGACCGGGTAGTTGTCCATCGTGACGAGCGGATGCCGGAACGTGGCGCGCGCACCGGCCAGTTCCCCGCCGGTGATGGTCCTCGGCACGACCCCGACGCCGGTCCAGGCAATCTGCACGCGGTCGTCCAGCTCCTTTGCGAGAGCCGCGCGGTAGTCGGTGACCCCGTCCTGGTAGAACTCCGTCGGCATCACCGACAGCGGCTCCGCATCCGGGTACCGGTCCGCGAGATGCTGCGCCACCTTGCTCGCGACCCGCGCCTGGGCCCTGGCCGCCGCCTCGGGTCCGCTGCCGAAGGTGTCCCGGTCGTCGTCGCAGTGCCATTCGCTGTAGCTGACGTCCTGGAACTGCAGCTGGAAGACGCGCACGCCGAGCGCCCACATGGCGTCGATCTTCCGCGTCAGCGCCTTCACATCGCTGTCCGAGGACATGCACATGGCCTGGCCGGGGGAGACCGCCCAGCCGAGCGTCACATGCTGGGCGCGGGCCCGTTCGGCCAGTGCCCGGAAGTCGGCGCGCCGTTCGGCGGGGTACGGATCGCGCCAGCGGGCCTGCCGGTACGGGTCGTCGCCCGCCGCGTAGAGGTACCGGTTCTGCTTCGTCCGCCCCATGAAGTCGATCTGCGCGAGCCGTTCCGCGCGCGTCCACGGATGCCCGTAGAAGCCCTCGGTCATGCCGCGTACGGCGGTGGCCGGCCAGTCCCGCACGGTGACCCCGGCGACACTTCCGTTCCGGATCAGCTGACGCAGCGTCTGCACGGCGTGGAAGAGGCCGTCGTCGCCGAGGCCGTCCAGGGCGACGGTGGGGCGGCCCGCGACCGTACCGACCGCGATCCGGTAGCCGCCGGACGGCAGATCGGCGCGTTCCGGGGCGCGCAGGGCCCGCAGGGCGTCCTGGGCGTCGTCGCCGCCGAGCCGGATGACCGGCCCGCGGCCCGGCAGCGCCTCGTGGACGGTCCGTACGCCCGCGTCGAGCAGCACCTGCCGGGCCGCGTCGAGGGCGTACGGACCGGTGCGCGCGCCGGCGAGGAGGGTCACCTCGGTGGTGAGCGGTACGGCGGCCCCGGACGCCTTGATGGTCTGCGGGCGCGGCCACACGGTGGGCAGCGCGCCGTCGTCCGTACGGTCGGATGTCGAAACAGCGGGTGAGCCGGGGGCCGAGGGTGCGGCGAAGGCGGCCGGGGTGCCTGTGGAGAGCAGTCCGCCGAGCACGGCGGCCGCGACGGCCGCCGCCTGCTTTCTGCGCCTGAGCTGCATGCCGTACTCCCTCGCTCCCATCGATGGGCTCCGAGCCCACCACCCGGGCGCGAGGGTGTCAATGTGTGTGACCGTTGTGCCTCATATGCCCGATGTGGTGGATGGGGTGAGGTGTGGTCAGTGATCGGTGGGCCACAGCAGAGATGGCGCCGGATGGCCGAAAATGGCGGACGGTTTAGGGGCAACCGGCCCCTGAGGAACGGAATGTGACCCAGGGCACGTTGGGGTCGTTGTTGTAGCGCCTATGTCTGCGGCCCCGTCCGCTGGGTAGGCCTGCTGTGTCCACTTGTCCACGGCCAGGAGGCCGCCATGCCCGCTGCCGCGCAGCTTCTGCTCTCCGCCCTGACCGAACAGGTGCCGGGTCCCGGCCCGCTCGCCGGCGAACCCGCGTACGCCGACGCCATACCCCTCACCAGCGAGCCGCCGCACGCCGCAGCCACCCCTTTGACGAGCGAGCCGCCGCTCGCCGGCGTCGCCCCACTGA
>NZ_JBITER010000018.1:24281-165714 GCF_044455345.1 Streptomyces sp. NPDC051286
ACCAGCGAGCCGACCGCCCCCGGCACCGCGGGGGGCACGGAGTCCCCAGGAGTCTGAATGGGCCTGTCCCGGCTCGCCGCACTGCACGGCGTCGCCCCACTGACCAGCGAGCCGACCGCCCCCGGCACCGCGGGGGGCACGGAGTCCCCAGGAGTCTGAATGGGCCTGTCCCGGCTCGCCGCACTGCACGGCGTCGCCACCTCCTACTCCCCGTCCGCGGATGTCACGGTGACCGTCCCCGACGACACGGTGATCACCGTGCTCGCCGCGCTGGGCGTGGACGCCGCCACACCCGAAGCGGTACGGGAATCACTCGCCGCCGCCGAGTCGGCGGCCGCCTCCCGGCTGCTCCCGCCGACGCTCGTGGTGTGGACCGGGGAGCCCCTGCCGCCCGCCCTGACCGCACTGAGCCCCGGCACCACACTGGACATCGAGCCCGAGGGAGCGGCCGGATCGCCCCGGCCGCCACGGATGAGGGTGCCGGGCGGACAGCGGGATCCGGCCGTTTCCGCGGTGAGCACGGCCACCCCCGCCTGGTGGGCCGAACCCCCGCTCGGCGTCCACCGGTTGACCGTGCGCACCCAGCACGGCCGGTCCGCCACCACCACTCTGATCGTCGCCCCCGCCCGGGTGCCCCAGCCGCCCCGGCGCACCCATGGCTTCCTCGTCCAGCTCTACTCCCTGCTCTCCGGGCGCTCCTGGGGCATGGGCGACCTCGGCGACCTCGCCGACCTCGCCGCCTGGTCGGGCCGGACCCTCGGCGCCGGGTTCGTCCAGGTCAATCCGTTGCACGCCGCTGTACCGGGCAGACCCACCGACCCGTCCCCGTACCGCCCCTCCTCGCGCCGCTTCCCCGACCCCGTCCATCTGCACATCGAGTCGATTCCGGAGTACGGGCACGTGCGGGACCGGGCCGCCCTCGACGACCTGCGGCACAGTGCCGAAGCCCTCAGCGAGGCGGTCCTGGACAAGGGCGCCCTGATCGACCGGGACGCCGTCTGGGAACTCAAGCGCCAGGCTCTCGAACTCGTGTCGGAGGTCCCGCTGACCCCCGGCCGCCGCGCCGCCTACTGCGACTTCCTCGCCGAGCAGGGGCAGGCCTTGGAGGACCACGCCCTGTGGTGCGCCCTCGCCGAGGTGCACGGCTCCGACTGGCACGCCTGGCCGCCCGGGCTGCGCGACCCGCGCTCCCCGCAGACCGCCCGCGCCCGCGGCGAACTCCTCGACCGGCTCGACTTCCACTGCCGGCTCGCCTGGCTGACCGACACGCAGCTCGGCGCCGCCCAGAGCGCTGCGCGGGACGCCGGGATGGCGGTCGGCATCGTCCACGACCTCGCCGTCGGCGTGCACCCCGGCGGCTCCGACGCCTGGGCGCAGCAGGACGCCTTCGCGCACGGCATGTCGGTCGGCGCACCCCCGGACGCGTTCAACGCCCGCGGCCAGGACTGGGGGCTGCCCCCGTGGCGCCCCGACGTCCTCGCCGCGTCCGGCTACGCCCCGTACCGCGGACTGCTCCGCGGTCTCCTCGCCCGCGCCGGCGCCCTGCGCATCGACCACGTCATGGGCCTCTTCCGGCTCTGGTGGGTTCCCGAGGGAAAGCCGCCGACCGAGGGCACATACGTCAGTCATGACGCCGAGGCGATGCTCGCCGTCCTCGCCCTGGAGGCGCACCTGGCCGGCGCGGTCGTCATAGGGGAGGATCTCGGCACGGTCGAACCCGGCGTACGCGAAGCACTCGCCCGGCGCGGAGTGCTCGGCACGTCCGTGCTCTGGTTCGAGCGCGACTGGGCGGGCACCGGCCGCCCGCTGCCCCCGCAGGACTGGCGCGAGGGATGCCTGGCCACCGCCACCACCCACGACCTGCCGTCCACCGCCGCCCGGCTGACCGGCGACCACGTGACGCTCCGCCACCGCCTCGGCCTGCTCACCCGCACCCTGGAGCAGGAACAGACGGAGGACGCCTCCGACACCGCCGAGTGGCTCGCCCTGCTTGCCCGGCTCGGACTGCTCCCGGAGGGTGAGGGCGACGAGGAGGGCGCGGTCCGGGCCGTCCACCGCTTCCTGCTGCGCACCCCCGCACGCATGGCCGGCATCTGGCTCCCGGACACGGTCGGCGACCGCCGCCCGCAGAACCTGCCGGGCACCTGGGACCAGTACCCCAACTGGCGGCTGCCCATCGCCGACGCGGAGGGTCACCCGGTCACCCTGGAGGAGCTCACCGCATCCCCTCGCCTGCACCGCCTGATGGAGGTCCTCGACTCCGAGAGCAGTCGTCCGCGTCCCCGTACGGCACCCCCGGGCGCGCGCGGCTCCTGAGCGTTCGCTACGTTTGTGCCGTGGACAAGAAGAACGCAATGCGCACCGGCGCCGTGGCGGCCGGTACGACGCTGATGATGCTGCTCATGTCGTCCCCCGCGCTTGCGCTGACGCGTGACGACGGTGACGACCCGGGCCCCGGCCTGAGCGCGATCGACACGATCGGCCTGTACGTCGTGGCCCCCATCGCTCTGTTCGTGATCATCACGGGCCTGGTCATGCTTCTGGACAAGTCCAAGAAGCAGGTCTGACCCCCCGGTTGCGCAGCGCCAGAACTGCGTAGCCCCACCAGTGCTGCCCCAGGGCGCCTCCACGTGCGTAAGACCGACCGGCACGGTCGGTCTAAGACACGTTGGGGCGCCCTGGTGTGCGTTCCGGCGGAGCACCCTTCCTCGTCATTGAGTTCTGCTGCACAAACGGGCCGGGTCCGCGGCGGCGGATAATGTGCGGACATGACCGAGTGGGACATCAAGAAGCTCCGGATTCTGCGCACGCTGAGCGAGCGCGGGACCGTTACGGCGACGGCCGAGGCGCTGCTGATGACCCCCTCCGCGGTGTCCCAGCAGCTCTCCAACCTGGCCAAGCAGCTGGGCGTGCCCCTGCTGGAAGCACAGGGCCGACGCGTCCGGCTCACCGATGCCGCACACCTCGTACTCCGCCACGCCGAAGCGGTCTTCGCCCAACTGGAACGCGCCGACGCCGAGTTGACCGGCTACCTGCGGGGCGAGGCGGGGGAGGTGCGGGTCGGCGCCTTCTCGACGGCAGTGCCCGCCCTCGTCGTACCGGCGGTCCGGCTCCTGCGCGCCGACGACCGGCCGGGACCGTCGGTGCGGGTACGGGAGGCGGAGGCCGCGGAGGCGTACGAACTCCTGTCGGCCGGCGAAGCCGACCTCGCGCTCTCCCTCGCCGCGCACGCACCGACCGCCCACGACCCTCGCTTCACTCTCCTTCCCCTGCTGACCGACCCGCTCGACGTCGCCCTCCCCGCCGGTCACCGGCTCGCGGACGCGCCAGGGCTCCGGCTGGCCGACCTCGCCGCCGAACCGTGGATCTTCGGCGGCTCGGGCCCCTGGTCGGAGATCACCACGGCCGCGTGCGAGGCAGCCGGGTTCGTGCCGGAGCAGGCGCACAGCGCCGCCGGGTGGACCGCGATCCTCGCCATGGTCGAGGCGGGCATGGGGGTCGCTCTGATCCCGCGGATGGCATCGGCGGAACGCCGCAAGGGTGTGGTGATGCGCGTTCTGGAGGAGGACCTGCCCAGGCGCCATGTGGTGGCGGCGGTGCGGCAGGGGGCGGAGGAGGGCCCGGCGGTGGCCCGGGTCCTGGCCGCACTCGAACAGGTCAGCGCGGCCCGCGCCAATACATTCAGCTGAGCTGAAGGAATTGTGCGAAAACTTTCGATGGACCTGATGGTTCATTCGGCGCGACAGTTACCCACATGACCTTTGACGCGAACGAGACCATTGCCTCGGACAACGACCCCCACGCCAACGACGCGGCCCCGTACGGCGGAGGCGACCCCTACGCCGACTACCGCACCGGCGACTTCCCCTTCACCGAACTGGTGGACCTCGCCGACCGCCGCCTCGGTGCGGGCGTGATCGCCGCGAACGACGAGTTCTTCGCCGAGCGCGAGAACCTGCTGATCCGCGAGCGCGCCGTGTTCGACCCCGAGCACTTCGGGCACAAGGGCAAGATCATGGACGGCTGGGAGACCCGCCGCCGCCGGGGCACCGACGCCGCACACCCGTTCCCGGCACCCGAGGACCACGACTGGGCCCTCGTCCGCCTCGGTGCCCCCGGCATCATCCGCGGCATCGTGGTCGACACCGCCCACTTCCGTGGCAACTACCCGCAGCGCGTCTCGATCCAGGCGACGTCGGTCGAGGGCGCACCCAGCCCCGCCGAACTCCTCGCCGACGACGTGAAATGGGAGGAGATCGTCCCGCCGACCCCCGTACGGGGCCACGCCGCCAACGGGTTCGAGATCACCGGCGGCCGCCGCTACACCCACATCCGCCTCTGCCAGCACCCCGACGGGGGCATAGCCCGCCTCCGCGTCCATGGCGAGGTCCTCCCCGACCCCACGTGGCTGGCGACCCTCGGCACGATCGACCTGATCGCGGTGGTCAACGGCGGCGCCTACGAGGACGCCTCGGACCGCTTCTACTCCTCACCGACCCAGATCATCCTGCCCGGCACTTCCCGCAAGATGGACGACGGCTGGGAGAACCGCCGCCGCCGCGTACGCGACACGAACGACTGGGTCCGCTTCCGCCTGGTCGCCCAGGGCGCGGTCCGCGCGGTCGAGATCGACACGGCCTGCCTCAAGGGCAACGCGGCCGGCTGGATCGCCCTCCAGGGCCGCAACGGCGAGACGGGTGAATGGTTCGACATCATCCCCCGCACCGAGCTCCAGCCCGACACTCTCCACCGCTTCCCCCTGCGCGCCCAGGCCGTGGTCACTCACGTCCGCCTCGACGCGTTCCCGGACGGCGGCGTGGCCCGCATGCGCCTGCACGGCACGCTCACGGAATCGGGAGCGGCCGAACTGGCCACCCGCTATGAGGAGTCGGGCGCGTAGCCCCACCCCCTACCGCTCCCGCCCGGCGACCGGCTGCGCAACACGCACGCCCCCCGGGGGACGCGAAAGAGGCACGCAAAGGGGGCGCTCCCCGAAGGAAGCGCCCCCACTGCTCAGCTGCTGCTACTGCTACGCGGTCGCCGCTGCCGCGTCCGCCGCCTGGGCCTTCAGCGCGCGCTCCACGCCTGCCCGCGACTCGGAGATCAGCCGGTGCAGTGCCGCGTTCGGCTCCGCCGAGTCCAGCCAGGCGTCCGTCGCTTCCAGGGTCTCCTGCGAGACCTGGAGGGACGGGTAGAGGCCGACGGCGATCTGCTGGGCCATCTCATAGCTGCGCGAGTCCCAGACGTTCTTCACTGCTGCGAAGAACTTCTCGGCGTACGGGGCCAGCAGCTCGCGCTGGTCGGTCTGGACGAAGCCGCCGATGACCGCCTCCTGGACGGCGTTCGGAAGCTTGTCCGACTCGACGACCGAGGCCCATGCCTCCGCCTTCGCCTCGGCCGTGGGGCGTGCCGCGCGGGCGGTCGCCGCGTGGCGTTCGCCGGCGGCCGTCTTGTCGCGCTCGTACTCGGCGGCGATCTCGTCCTCGTCCAGCAGGCCGACCGCGGCAAGTCGCTCGACGAACGCCCAGCGCAGCTCGGTGTCGACGACGAGGCCCTCGATCGTCTCCGTGCCGTTGAGCAGCGCCTGGAGCAGGTCGAGCTGCTGCGGGTTGCGGGCCGTTGCCGCGAGTGCGTGGGCCCAGGCGAGCTGGTGGTCGCTGCCGGGCTCCGCGGCGCGCAGGTGGGCGAGGGTCGCCTCGGTCCAGTGCGCCAGTGCCGCCTCGCGGGACTCCGGCGCCGCGTACAGGTCCAGGGCCAGCTTCACCTGACGGTGCAGCGACTGGACGACGCCGATGTCCGACTCCTTGCCGATGCCGGACAGGACGAGCGAAAGGTAGTCGCGCGTGGCCAGCTCTCCGTCACGGGTCATGTCCCAGGCGGAGGCCCAGCACAGGGCGCGCGGCAGCGACTCGGTGAAGTCGCCGAGGTGCTCGGTGACGACCCGCAGGGACTCCTCGTCGAGGCGGACCTTCGCGTACGACAGGTCGTCGTCGTTGAGGAGGATGACCGCCGGACGGGCGGTGTTCGCCGGGAACGGGACGGTGGTGCGCTCACCGTCGACGTCCAGCTCGATCCGGTTCGTACGGACCAGCTTGCCGGAGTCGTCGAGGTCGTAGCAGCCGATCGCGATCCGGTGCGGGCGCAGCGTCGACTCGCCCTTGGCGCCGGCGGGCAGCGCCGGGGCCTCCTGAAGGACGGTGAACGACGTGACATGACCGTTCCCGTCGGTGGTGACCTCCGGGCGCAGGATGTTGATGCCCGCCGTCTCCAGCCACGCCTTCGACCAGGTCTTCAGGTCGCGGCCGGAGGTCTTCTCCAGCGCGCCCAGCAGGTCGGACAGGCGGGTGTTGCCGAACGCGTGCGCCTTGAAGTACGCCTGGACGCCCTTGAAGAACTCGTCCATGCCGACGTACGCCACCAGCTGCTTCAGGACCGAGGCGCCCTTGGCGTACGTGATTCCGTCGAAGTTGACCAGCACGTCGTCCAGGTCACGGATGTCCGCCATGATCGGGTGCGTGGACGGCAGCTGGTCCTGGCGGTAGGCCCAGGTCTTCTCGCTGTTGGCGAACGTGGTCCAGGCGTTCGGCCACTTCGAGCCCTCCGCGTACGCCTGGCAGGCGACCGAGGTGTACGTGGCGAACGACTCGTTCAGCCACAGGTCGTTCCACCACTCCATGGTGACGAGGTCGCCGAACCACATGTGCGCCAGCTCGTGCAGGATGGTCTCCGCGCGCCGCTCGTACGCCGCGTCCGTCACCTTCGAGCGGAACACGTACTGGTCGCGGATGGTGACCGCGCCCGCGTTCTCCATCGCGCCCGCGTTGAACTCCGGGACGAACAGCTGGTCGTACTTGGCGAACGGGTAGTCGCAGTCGAACTTCTCCTGGAACCAGTCGAAGCCCTGCCGCGTGACGTCGAAGATCGCGTCCGCGTCGAGGAACTCGGCGAGCGAGGGACGGCAGTAGATGCCGAGCGGAACGGACTGACCGTCCTTCTCGTAGCTGCTGTGCACCGCGTGATACGGACCGACGATCAGGGCCGTGATGTACGTCGAGATGCGCGGCGTCGGCTCGAAGACCCAGACGTCGTCCTTGGGCTCCGGGGTGGCGGAGTTCGAGATGACCTTCCAGCCCGTCGGCGCCTTCACAGTGAACTGGAAGGTCGCCTTCAGGTCGGGCTGCTCGAAGCTCGCGAACACCCGGCGGGCGTCCGGCACCTCGAACTGCGTGTACAGGTACGCCTGCTGGTCGACCGGGTCGACGAAGCGGTGCAGGCCCTCGCCGGTGTTGGTGTACGCGCAGTCCGCGACGACCCGCAGCTCGTTGGCGCCCGCCTGCAGGTGCGGCAGTGCGATCCGCGAGTCGCGGAAGACGGCGGCCACGTCCAGGGCCTTGCCGTTCAGTTCGACCTCGTGCACGGCCGGGGCGACCAGGTCGATGAAGGTCTCCGCACCGGCTTCGGCGGAGTCGAAGCGCACGGTGGTGACGGACCGGTAGGTGCCGCCCTCCTGTGCGCCGGAGAGGTCGAGATCGATCTCGTACGCGTCCACGGTCAGCAGGCGCGCCCGCTCCTGTGCCTCTTCGCGGGTCAGATTCGTGCCAGGCACCCGGTCATCTCCTTGGTATGCGATGTTTCCCGGCCATCCTTCCACGCGGAACGCACGCAACGCTATGTCCGTTTTCCGCCGGACCCCGGCGGTGCCACGCGCGACGCTCGAACCATGACCGTTTACGAGGCACGTCCCATCGAACCTGCTGTCCTCAAAGAGCTCCGCGACACCGACGACGCGGGCCATCCCTGCGTCCCGTACATCGAGCGGGAAGGCGGCAGCCCGCTGCGTTGCTGTCTGCGGGGCGTCGAGCCGGGGGAGCGGATCGCCCTCGTCTCGTACGCGCCGCTGCGCCGCTGGGCGGCCGCGACCTGGGCCAGGCCCGGGGCGTACGACGAGCAGGGCCCCGTCTACATCCACGCCGAGGAGTGCGAGGGCCCAGCGGCGGACGGGGAGGGCTATCCGTTCGCCCGGGTCGGCGCGCTGCGCACGGTCCGCCGCTACGACGCGGAGGGCCACATCGTCGGCGGCCGTCTGCTGGAGATCCCCGCCGACCCGTCGCGCGGCTTCGACGAGGCGTTCGCGGAGGCGTTCGCCGACCCGGAGGTGGCGTTGGTGCACGTCAGGGCCGTCGAGTACGGCTGCTTCCAGTTCGAGGTCCGCAGGCCGCAGGGCTGACGGGGGAGGGAGAGAGGGACGGACAAAGGGATCGGCGGGCACCGTGCCGGGTGCCCGCCGATCCCTTTGTCCGTGCGACGCGTCAGCCGTTCAGCTCCGCCGCGACGAGCTCCGCGATCTGCACCGCGTTCAGCGCCGCGCCCTTGCGCAGGTTGTCACCGGAGACGAAGAGCGCCAGCCCGTTCTCCACGGTCTCGTCGACCCGGATACGGCCCACGTACGACACGTCCTGACCGGCCGCCTGGAGCGGGGTCGGGATCTCCGAGAGCTCGACGCCCTCGGCGTCCTTCAGCAGCTCGTAGGCGCGCTCGACGCCGATCGGGCGGGCGAAGCGGGCGTTGATCTGGAGGGAGTGGCCGGAGAAGACCGGGACCCGGACGCAGGTGCCGGACACCTTGAGCTCCGGGATCTCCAGGATCTTGCGGGACTCGTTGCGGAGCTTCTGCTCCTCGTCGGTCTCGAACGAGCCGTCGTCGACGATCGCGCCGGCCAGCGGCAGCACGTTGAAGGCGATGGGCCGCTTGTAGACGGCCGGCTCGGGGAACTCGACGGCGTCGCCGTCGTGGGTGAGCTTGTCGGCGTCGGCGATCACCTTGGACGCCTGCCCGTGCAGCTCGGCGACGCCGGCCAGACCGGAGCCGGAGACCGCCTGGTAGCTGGTGACGACCAGCGCGTCGAGGCCGGCCTCGACGTGCAGCGGGCGCAGCACGGGCATCGCGGCCATCGTGGTGCAGTTCGGGTTCGCGATGATGCCCTTGGGACGGTTCTTGATCGCGTGCGGGTTGACCTCGGAGACGACGAGCGGGACCTCGGGGTCCTTGCGCCATGCGGAGGAGTTGTCGATCACGACGGCGCCCTGGGAGGCGACCTTCTCGGCGAGCGCCTTGGAGGTCGCGCCACCGGCGGAGAACAGGACGATGTCCAGACCCGTGTAGTCCGCCGTCGAGGCGTCCTCGACCGTGATCTCCTGGCCTTCCCACTCGATCGTGGAACCTGCGGAGCGCGCGGAGGCGAAGAGCCGCAGCTCGTCGGTCGGGAACTTCCGCTCGGCCAGGATCCTGCGCATGACTGTGCCGACCTGACCGGTGGCGCCGACGATTCCGACCTTCACAGGGACTCCTTCAAACGTACGAACTGGCGCGGTTGCCGTTCCATGATGCGTGTGTCCACGGCTTCCTTGTCCAATCCATTGTCCGGCAGCCGGACAGCGGGCGCGGATCGAACGTTTCGCGGCGCCCCGGCGGCAGCGGGGGATCACGGCCGGGAACGGGAAAGGGCGGGCGCCCCTGCGGGCGCCCGCCCCCTCTCGGTATCACTGCACAGCAACCGCTACGGCGTGACCTTCTCGATCACGACGCTGCCGGTGCCCGCCGCGGTGCCGCGGCTGTTCACCAGCCGGACCTCGCCGAAGAACTGACGTCCCTCGGGAGCCGCACCGGCGACGACGACGTCGGCGCCGACCGTCGTCGAAGCGCCGTTGGCCAGGTTGACGGCCTTCGACTCGTCGACCTTGAGCGTGCCGAGCGACGGCGTGTAGTACACGTCGCGGTAGTTGTACGTGGTGGTCCCGGCCGGGACCGAGTAGCCGTCGACGCGAATCGTGTACGTACCCGCGGCGGGCTTCACCAGGCTGACCGCTTCCTCCGAGCCTGCGCTCGTGGAGGCGCCGACCTGGTTGCCGTCCTTGAGGACGTACAGGTCCAGGTCGGCGTTGGCGTCCGAGGTGCCGCCGATGGCGACGTCCAGCTTTTCGACGCCCTCACCGATGGTGACGGTGGTGATCTGCTGGTCCTTCGTCTTGATCGACGGGGTGGCGACCTTGGCCGAGCCCAGCGAGCCGCCCTTGAGCTTGCCCGCCAGGTCGCCCGCACCGTTGGTGGCGGTCCAGCTCACCGCGGTCGGCGTGCCGATCTTCGCCTCGGGCAGCGTCTGCACGGCCGGGTCGAAGGACGCGCCGAGCAGGGAGACATCGAGCTTGAACGGGTTGTCCAGCAGCGGCGACGTGCGCCGTGCCTCGACCTCGATCTCCCAGACACCGGCCTGCGGGTCGGCGTACGAGCGCACGTCGGGGCGGCAGGTGTTGGCCGGGTTTTCGTAGTTCGGGTAGCAGAACGGCGTTCCGCTGTTCTCCATCTGCACCCCGTACGGGTGGATGGAGATGAACCGCGTCTGGCTGCCCGAGCGCAGGGCGCTCATCGCGACCTCAAGGGTCTTGGCGCCGTCCGGCACGTTCACGAAGTACGACGTGGTGCCGTTGCGCTGCACCGAGCCGGATGCCGTGAACGCGTAACCCGGCTTCACCAGGTCGTTGGAGACGATGACCGTGGCGAGGATCTGCTGGTCCACACCGACGGTCTTCGCGTCATCGACCTGCAGGATCGCGCTGTGCACGCCCGCGCTGCCCGGCTTCGCCTGGACCTTGACGGTCACCGGCTTGCCCAGCGGCAGCGAGATGGCACTGCTGCCGGTGAGCGCGAAGGTGCCGTCGTTGTTCTTCCAGGACAGCTGGTGCGTGACGGCCTTGTCCGGGCCCGTGGTGCGGGTGACCGTGACGTCGTACGACTTCGTCTGGCCGGCCTTGAGGCCGCCCTCGCGGTCGTACAGGCCGGTACCGAAGCCCGGGGTCTCCAGCGCGAAGTCGATCGCCGTGTCGACCGGGGCCTTCACGGAGTACTCGTGCGCCGGGGCCCCCTGCTTCGCGATCAGCTTCCAGGCATCGACGATGTTGATCAGACCGGCACCCTGGGCGTGCGCGGGCACACCCTCGATGTGCGTGGCGCTGCTGGTCAGCGCGGTGCGCAGGTCGGCCGGCGGCAGCTCGATGTGCTGCTGCTTCGCGGCGGACAGCAGCAGCGCGGTCGCACCGGCGGCCTGCGGCGAGGCCATCGAGGTGCCCTGCAGCATGGAGTAACCGGCCGGCAGGTCGTAGCCCGCCTCCTTGACCGGGCCGCCGGGCAGCCACGTCTGAGTGCTGTTGATCGCGGCACCCGGGGCCGTCAGGGTCGGCGTGAAGCCGCCGTCCTCACGCGGACCGCGCGAGGAGAACGGCATCATGTCGTACTTCTTGGTGACGTTCGAGCCGTAGTTGGCGGCCCACGTCTCCTTGGAGACGGACGCACCGACGGAGATGACGTGATCGGCGAGGCCGGGGTCGCCGATGGTGTTGACACCCGGGCCGTTGTTCCCGGCCGAGATGACCAGTTGGACGCCGTACATGTCGATGAGCCGCTTGTAGAGCCTTGCGCGGGCGTTGTTGCCGTCGTTGAGCGCCGGCAGGCCACCGATCGACATGTTGACGACATCGACACCGCGGTTCACGACGAGGTCGGTCATGCCCTCCATGAGCGCGATGTTGGTGCAGCCGCCGGTCCAGGTGCAGGCGCGCGAGGAGACGATCTGCGCGCCGGGCGCGGCACCGTTCATCTTGCCGCCGAACAGCCCGTTGGCGGCGGTGATGCCGGCGACGTGGGTGCCGTGCTCGCTCTCGATGACACCGATGTTGACGTAGTCGGCCTTGTCGCCGGCCGCGTTGTACACGACGTTCTTGCGGGTCTCGACGACGAACGGGATGCGCTCGACGACATCGGTCGCCGGATCGTCCGTGCCGAAGTAGCCGACCTGGTGGCCGTCCTTGTACGGCTTCATGACGGCGTCGTCTCTGAAGTCCGCGTCGTTGTTCAGGTCGACACGGACGGTGCCGGCGACCGGGTCGTAGAGCACGGCCCAGACGTCGGTGGTGTCGCCGTCCCGGTTCAGGTCGCCGGCCATGTCGCCACCCTTGGTGGCGGCCTCGGAGAAGAGCTGGATCTTGTACGAGCCGTCCGGCGCCGAGTAGGTGCGGCCGCCGATGGTGAAGGTCGGGCCGGTCACCGAGGCGGTCATCCGCAGCCAGGTGCCGTCGCGGTCGCTGACCGGGTCGGTGGCCGTCACCCAGTCGACGATCTTGCGCTCGCCGGTGGTGGTCTTCTGGAGCGCCGGGTGACCGAGGTCGACACCCGAGTCCAGGATGCCGATGGTCACGCCGCGGCCGTCGGCCTTCGGGTGCTCCTTCACGAAGTCGACCGCACCCGTCTCGAAGGACGGGTTGTACGGGTTCTTCGCCGGCGTCTTGCTGCTGGGCGCCGGGTAGGTGCCCGTGGACGCCGTCGTCGCCCCGGCGGCCCGGTCGCCCGAGGGCGTCGGGTCGTCGAGCATGATCTCCTGCTTGAGATCGATGCCTTGGACGGACGTCAGCTTCGAGGCCGCCTTGATGGTCGCCTCGGCGGTCTCGGTCGGTACGGTCGCGCGGACATAGCCGAGCTTGTCGTACGTACGTCCCAGCACGGACCCCTTGACGGCTTCCAGCTGCTCGGTGACCTGCTCGGTCGCACCGGGCGCGGTGGCGATCATCATGGTGACGTTCTTCTCGCCCTTGGCTTCCGCCTTGGTCAGAAGATCGGCATCGGCCGCACCGAGCTTGTCGCTGTCGGCAGCTGCCTTCACGGGGGCGGTGGCCGGGTCGTCGGCGGCGAAGACCGGGGCGGCACCGGAGGCGGCCAGCGCGGCCACCAGACCGGCAGCGGCCGCGACTCGGGCCACGCGTCTCGCCCCGGATATGGAACTGGGGGATTCGGAGGTCATCAGCATCCCTGTATGTGAAAGAGAAAGTCCGGAATTCGATACCGGATGACCGCTCAGCCTTTCGCAAATGGCAGGGGTTTGTGGAGGGTTGGTGTGTCCCGAGTTGCCGTGGTGGCGTAATTCCGCCAACGGGGCTGATGCGCCACGAGGGTCGAATCCGGTGATAACTCCCGTATCACCGGGGCAGGATGACCACATACTCTGCGGGGGCACGGTCGGCGGCCGCCATCAGCGCGGTACGCACCACGGTCGCCTGCTGCTCCGGTGCGTCCTGGAGCCTCTTCGGTGTGAGGCGGACGACGGTGATGCCGAGCCCTTCCAGATGCTCCCGCTCGGCGGCGTACCCGGACCACTCGGCGTCGAGGCCGGCCCGACGCCGGTCGTCGTCGAGCGGGCTGTGCCGGGGCACCCCGGTGTCGAGGTCGACGGCGACCGCCTCGTTGGGCCAGTAGGCATCCACCCCGCCCAGATGCGGCCCGCCCGGCAGCCGGAGGTCCACGTTCCACAACGGCTCCGGCAGGTCGTACGTCCGCACCATCTCGTACAACCGGCACTCCGCCGACGCCCGCCCCTCGCGGTCAACGAGTCCACGGCGTGCACGACGTAAGCCCGGCCCAGGAGCTTGGCGCGGCTCAACTCCCTTACCACAGAAGCCGGCTCGCACAGCCCGCTACGGACCGCCTCGGTGAGCAGCCGGTGCGCGGCGGAGGCGTCCCCGGTCCCGGCGACCGCGTCCGCGAGTGCCCGCGCCACGGGGGCCACCGGCAGCCCGGCGAGCCGGACCGGGCTGGGCAGCTCCGCCGTCCGCACCACGTGCGCGTACCGGGCGGACCGCAGCCGCCGGGTACGGGGCACCAGAACGTCGATCCGGTCGAGCGAGTCCAGCGGCGGCGCGACGGAGAACCCGTACAGGGCGAGCGCGGCCAGCCCGGTGACCATGCCTTCGCCGTACCCGGTCTCCGCCGCGCCGCGCCGCGCCGCCGTCCGGCGTACAGCAGGGCGGACCGCAACCGCTCCTCACCGGTGGGTGGCCCCGGGTGCAGCACATAGACACCGGGCAGCGGCTGCTGCCACGGGCCACCGTCCCGACACCGTGCGGCGGCGCGGGCAGGGGACACTCCGTGAGCCTTCAACTCCTCGACGGAGAGCACGCGTTGCTCCACGTGGGCGGGGAGGCGGACGGGGCGGGCGGAGAGCGGGGCGTTCTGGGTCATGTTCCGGGGTATGCCGCACGCCGGCGTGCGGCATACCCCCTGTTACACGCCCGTCGACGATTCAGGACAAGCCCGCCCCGAAGGACGGGAGTTCGACAACCGAAAAGGCACGATCCCGCCCCTGACGTCCCCGTGCCCGCCTCCGTCCGCCCCGTGCACGGTCAGAACCGGCCGCCGGCCCCCGCGTCACACGCCTGCGCCCGCAACGCCCGAGCCAGATCGTCCCGGGCCTCCAGCACCAGCCGACGCAGCGCGGGCGCCGCGTCCGCGTGCGCCTCCAGCCACGCATCCGTGGCCGCCAGCGTCGGCTCGTCGTCCTGCAGTGCCGGGAACAGCCCCTTCACCACAGCCATCCCGATCTGGATCGACCGCTCGGCCCACACCCGCTCGATCGCCTCGAAGTACCGGGCCGTGTAGGGCGCCAGCAACTCCCGCTGCGACGGCTGCTCGAACCCGGTGATCGTCGCCTCCACCAGCGCGTTGGACAGCGCGTCCGACTCCACCACCGCCGCCCACGCCTGTGCCTTGACCGCCGCCGACGGCCGGGAGGCCAGGCACCGCACGTGGTGCCGCTTGCCGGACGCCGTGTCGTCCCGGGCCAGTTCGGCATCGATCACCGACTCGTCGGCGACCCCGTGCGCAGCCAGCGGGGAAAGGAACGCCCACCGCAGCTCCTGGTCGACCTCAAGCCCGTCGATCCGCGCGGACTCCCCCAGCAGCGAGGACAGCAGCTGGAAGTCCGCGTCCGAGTCCGCGACCGCCGCGAAGAACCGCGCCCACGCCAGCTGGTGCTCGCTCCCCGGCGCGGCGATCCGCAGCTCCCGCAGCGCGCCTTCGGCCAGCGCCCGGCCGCCCTCCTCGCGCCACCCGGGGGCGGCATAGTGGACGAGCGCGGTCTGGGTCCAGGCATGCAGCATCTGCAGGACGCCGATGTCGGACTCCTGGCCGGAGAATTCCAGCACGAGCGAGATGAAGTCGCGGGCCGGCATCAGCCCGTCCCGCGTCAGGTTCCACAGCGCGGACCAGCACAGCGCCCGCGCCAGCGGGTCGGTGATGGCACCGAGGTGCGCGCGCAGCGTGTCGAGGGACGCCTCGTCGAAGCGGACCTTGCAGTACGTGAGGTCGTCGTCGTTGACGAGGATCAGCTCGGGCCGCTCGGCCCCGGCCAGCGCCTCGACCACTGTGCGCGCCCCCGCCACGTCCACCTCGGCGCGCGCGTACCGCACCAGGTCGCCGTTCGACCTGCGCCGGTACAGGCCGACCGCGACCCGGTGCGGCCGCAGCTCCGGGTGCGACTCGACCGCCTCCTGGAGCACGGCCAGCTCCGTGATGCGGTCCGCCGCGTCGTACGTCACCACCGGCGTCAGCGAGTTCACGCCCGCCGTCTGCAGCCACGACCGCGACCAGGTGACCATGTCCCGCCCGGACGTCTCGGCCAGCACCGACAGCAGGTCGCCCAGCTGGGTGTTCCCGTACGCGTGCTTCTTGAAGTAGCGCCGGGCGCCCTCCAGGAACGCGTCCCGCCCGGCGTACGCCACCAGCTGCTTCAGCACCGAGGCGCCCTTGGCGTACGTGATGCCGTCGAAGTTCAGCTTGGCGTCCTCCAGGTCACGGATGTCCGCCGTGATCGGGTGCGTGGACGGCAGCTGGTCGGCGCGGTACGCCCAGGACTTGCGGTTGTTGGCGAAGGTGATCCAGCCGTTCTCGAAGCGGGTCGACTCGACCATGGCGAAGACGCCCATGAAGTCGGCGAACGACTCCTTCAGCCACAGGTCGTCCCACCACTGCATGGTGACGAGGTCGCCGAACCACATGTGCGCCATCTCGTGCAGGATGACGTTGGCCCGGCGCTCGTACGACGCCTGCGTCACCTTGCCGCGGAAGATGTACTCCTCGCGGAACGTGACACAGCCCGGGTTCTCCATCGCGCCGAGGTTGTACTCGGGCACGAACGCCTGGTCGTACTTGCCGAACGGGTACGGGTAGTCGAAGTTGTCGTGGAAGAAGTCCAGACCCTGCTTGGTGACGAGGAAGATGTCGTCCGCGTCGAAGTGCCGGGCGAGCCCCTTGCGGCAGAGGGCGCCGAGCGGGATGTCCAGCGTCGTGCCGTCGTCGAACGTACGGCTGTAGGAGTCCGTCACATAGTGGTACGGGCCGGCGACGACCGCCGTGATGTACGTGGAGATCGGCTTCGTCTCGGCGAACCGCCAGACACCGCCGTCCCGGGACTTCTCCGACCCGTTGCTCCAGACCGTCCAGGCCTCGGGCGCCGTCACCTCGAAGCGGAAGGGTGCCTTCAGGTCGGGCTGCTCGAAGTTCGCGAAGACGCGCCGCGCGTCGGCCGGCTCGTACTGCGTGTAGAGGTAGACCTCGCCGTCCTCCGGGTCGACGAACCGGTGCATGCCTTCGCCGGTCCGGCTGTACGCGCACTGCGCGTCGACCACCAGGACGTTCTCGCCCTCCGGCAGATCGTTCAGTGCCACCCGCGTTCCGTCGAAGACGACGGCGGGGTCGAGCGCCTGACCGTTCAGGGTCACCGACGTCACGCTCGGCGCCAGCAGGTCGGCGAAGGTCGACGCCCCCGCCCGCGCGGTGCGGAACCGGATCGTGGTCACCGAGCGGAAGGTCCGCGGATCGGCCGGCTGCTCCCCGCCGCCGTCCCCGGCGCTGCCACCGGGCTCGTCGATCGCGGAACGCACGTCGAGCACGACGTCGTATCCGTCGACGGTCAGCAGTTCGGCCCGCTCGTGGGCCTCGTCGCGGGACAGGTTCTGACCGGGCACAGGTGCACTCCTTTGTGTCACGTTCGAATGCTTTGATCCTCCCACGCGCGTTCCGGCCCGGTGGCCGGGAATGACGGGGACGTTCCGCGGCGTTCTCGGGCACAGGTGCGATTGCCCTCTTGAGGAGAGACATGTCTGAGAACAGCCCGGTGAACGGCAGGACCCCCGCCGATTTCTGGTTCGACCCGCTCTGCCCCTGGGCCTGGATGACCTCCCGCTGGATGCTGGAGGTGGAGAAGGTCCGCGACGTCGAGGTCCGCTGGCACGTGATGAGCCTGGCCGTTCTCAACGAGGACAAGCTCGACGAGCTGCCGGAGGAGTACCGCGACCTGCTGGAGAAGGCGTGGGGCCCGGTCCGCGTCGTCATCGCCGCCCAGCAGAAGCACGGCGACGACATCGTCGGCCCGCTGTACACCGCGCTCGGCACCCGCTTCCACAACCAGGGCGAGGATCCCACCCGTGAGGCGATCGTGGGAGCGCTCACGGACGTCGGCCTGCCGGCCGAGCTGGCGGACTTCGCGGACTCGGACGTGTACGACGCCGAGCTGCGCGCCTCCCACAAGGAGGGCATCGACAAGGTCGGCCAGGACGTCGGCACCCCGGTCATCGCCGTCCCGGGCTCGGACGGCGAGCAGATCGCCTTCTTCGGCCCGGTCGTCACCCCCGCCCCGAAGGGCGAGGACGCGGCGAAGCTGTGGGACGGCACGCTGATGGTGGCGTCGATCCCCGGCTTCTACGAGATCAAGCGGACCAGGACACAGGGCCCGATCTTCGACTGATCCACGCGGTGCGGGGTCCGGCCGCCGTCCTGACCCCGCACCGCTCCGCCTCACGCGTAGAGCGCGTCCAGCTTCGGTAGCCGCAGCGCCACCCGCTCCGCGTCGTCGAAGTCGAAGTTCCACTCCGGGTCCAGGGCGGGGTAATCGATCGTGAACGAGCCGCCAGGCAGGTCCGTACCCGTCGCCGCCCGATGCGCGTCCCAGGCGATCCCGAGCATCCGCTCGCACTCCACCTCTTCTCCCTCGGGCGCTGCGGCCCTGATCTCCGGCAGCTCCGCCAGCGCGTCCGGATCGGCGACGACCCGCTCGAACACCTCACGCCCCTGCGCTATCAGCCATCCCCGGAAGTATTCGAAACCGTCGTCGGAACAGCCGCCGTTGATCGTGTACGCCGCAGCCCAGAGAGGCGCCCGGTAGGAAGCGGCCATCAGATCCCAGAACAGTTGCTGCGCGGCGACGATCTCGTGCAGGGACCGGGCGGCCAGCAGCGCGGAGGCCCGCTCGACGACGGCCTCGGCGTCCGCCGGGTCGGCGACCTGGGTGCGGGCGTCATCGATCAGATTCCAGAAGTCCGTCGTGTCCATACGGTGCAGCATGCCGGGGAGGTCTGACAGTCTCGGGTAAGGCGAGCTCCCGAGGGAGCCGAGGGAAGGGAGTCCGGCGGACATGAAGGTACGACCGGCGCAGCGGTTCGAGGCCGGGGCGCTGACCGAGCTGGCCCTGGCATCGAAGGCCCACTGGGGCTACGACGAGGCGTTCCTCGCCGCCTGCCGCGACGAACTCACCATGCACCCGGCCGACATGGACCGCCGTCGCACGACGGTCGCCGAGGAGGACGGCCGAGTCCTGGGCTTCACCACCCTGGACGGCGCCCCGCCCGAAGGTGCCCTCGGCATGATGTTCGTCGCCTCAGGCGCGCTGGGCCGGGGCATCGGCCGGTTCCTGTTCGAGCACACCATCACGGAGGCGCGCCGCCTCGGCTTCGTACGCCTCACCATCGACGCCGACCCGAACGCGGAACCCTTCTACCTCGCGATGGGCGCGGTACGGATCGGGGCGACCCCGTCCGGATCGATCCCCGGCCGTGAGCTGCCGCTGCTGGAAGTCGGCCTCACGTCGCACTGACCCCCTGCCGGGGCCCGGTAGCCTTCTCGACCGGTTCAGCAGTCCGACGCCCGGCCAGGGCAAGGGCCAGGGTGACCGAGAGAGAGGCCGTCGCCATCACGGTCATCGCGGTCCCCGGCGAGGTCCGCTGGGCGATGGCGCCCGCGAGCGCGGCCGCGACGCCCTGCATGGTGAGCATGCCGGAGGAGTGCAGACCGAGGGCCTGACCGGTGATCTCGCTCGGAGTCAGGGCCATCAGCCGCTCCTGCAACAGCAGACTCGCCGAGAACCCGACCGACGCGAGCGCGGCCAGAGCGAAGGCCAGGGGCAGCGCCGGACGCGCGGCGAAGAGCAGATACGGAGCGGCCAGGAGCAGCAGCATCGGCATGGCCAGCCGTCCCCGCCAGTGCTGCGCGACGAACCGGCCCGCCACAGTGTCCCCGACGAGCATCCCCAGCGCGGCGAAGGCGAAGAGGAGCCCCGCGTGCTTCGGGGAGTACGGGACGAACAGCGACTCGCAGCCGACGATCAGCCCGTTCGGCACCCAGAGCGCGAGATAGACGAGGCGGCGCGGGCCGGAGGACCATAGGACAGCGTTGGTCCGCCAGGTCTCGGCGGCCGACGGCCGTCCGGCGGCGCGCGGCGGACGGCACACCAGCCCGAACCGGGCGACGGCCGCACCAATGAGATACAGGGCGGCGGCCACCAGCAGCGTGCCACGCGCGGACAGCGCCGTCACCAGCAGCCCGCCGAGCGCGAACCCGCCGATCTGCATCAGGCCGACGCACATGTTGAGTACGGAACGCCCCAGCAGGTAACCGTCCTTGGGCAGGACCTCATTGAGCAGTCCGTACCGCACACCACCGCCCACCGCGGCGATCACACCCTCGACCAGGATGATCGCGAAGACGGTCGGCAGCGGAAGCCCGGGGACGGCGAGTACGGCGGTGGCCAGCCCGAAAGCGAGCGCCATGCCGGTCATCGCGGCCCGCGGCGGCAGCCGGTCCGCCGCCGACATCAGCACGGTCGCCCCGATCACCTGGGCGAGCGAGGAGCCGAACATGGACAGGGCGGCGAGCAGCGGCGATTCGGTCGCGGCATAGACGAGGGTGCCGAGGGCCAGCCCGCTCATCGTCGACCCGGCGACCTGTACGGCACTGGTCGCGAAGAGCGGTCCGAACTGAGGCGTTCGGAAGAGTTCCCGGTAGGTGCGCATGTGGGGAGTCTCAGTGGCCGCCCACGACGACCGTTACTGTTTCGCGCGGAGGCGAAACGTCATGGGCTGGTGGCAGATCAACACGGACACGCTCGCGGGGAGCCGGTTCGTCGTCTCGCCGCTCGCGGAGACCATCTCCGCCCTGAACGCCCTGGAAAGGGGACGGGCCGAGCACACCGGCGAACGGGCCTGGCTCGACGCTCATCTGCCCGCCTACCGGGCCCGGCAGGCCGCTGACCCGGTCGCCACCCGGCTCGTACCAGCGGCGCTCGGCGGCAGCTGGAACGCGGACTTCATCACCCCCACACCGACGGGCGAGGGCGCACCATCCTTCGAGGAGGAGCTGGCACCCGTCCGGGCGACCACGCCCGAGCGCGCCCGGGCAGACCTGGTGGTGTCCCTCGGCGGCGGACCCCTGCCGGCCCTCCTGGACCGCGACGACCTGGCACAGCGCGCCGCCGACGTACTGGACTGGGTCTGGCACCGGACCGTACTGCCGGACTGGCCGCGTCGTCGCCGGATCATCGAGGCGGACATCGTCGCGAGGACCGGACAGTTGAGCCAGGGCGGCTGGGCCGCCGCCCTGAGCGGGCTGCGTCCGGGAATGCGGTGGCTCGGCGGGAGCCGGCTCCAGATCAACGCGCACGACTACCCGCCGAAGCAACTGTCCGGTGCGCGGCTGCTGTTCGCCCCCGTCACCCAGCGCACCGGCTGGGTCTGCTGGGACGACGACGCCCAGCGGTACGCGGTCGTCTACCCCTGCTCGGGCGCCCTGGCCGACGCGGGGCGGGCGCGAGTGCCCGACAGCCTGGGCCGCCTGCTCGGCCCCGCGCGCGCGACGGTCCTCGTCCTCCTCTCCAGCCCGAAGAGCACCACTCAACTGGTGGCCCTGACCGGCCAGGGGCTGGGGTCGGTGGGCCGCCACCTCAAGGTCCTGCTGGACGGCGGCCTGGCCGGTCGCCGCCGGTCCGGTCGGTCGGTCCTGTACTTCCGTACGGAGGTGGGAGACGTGTTGGTGGAGGCCCAGCGGGAGGCCGTACGGAGACC
The DNA here is from genome assembly GCF_044455345.1 of Streptomyces sp. NPDC051286. Taxonomy (NCBI): domain Bacteria; kingdom Bacillati; phylum Actinomycetota; class Actinomycetes; order Kitasatosporales; family Streptomycetaceae; genus Streptomyces; species Streptomyces sp. NPDC051286. The sequence continues at coordinate 45,272 of NZ_JBITER010000018.1, forward strand.
CGCATCCAGATCAGCGCCTGCGTCGGGGTGACGGCGTTCTCGGCCTGCACGACGCCTCCCGCGACGGTGACCTCGCACCGCCAGGTGGTCTTGAGGAGCAGCCTCATGACAACTCCACCCGGCCGATGGCGAGATGGACCCAGACCGTCTTGCCGGGGTCGCGCGGCCGTACGCCCCACTTCTCGGCGATCGCATCAACGATGACCAGGCCCCGGCCGGAGAGGTCGTCGAGCGTGGGGGTACGGAGTTCGGGCATCCGCCACGGGTACGAGTCGGACACCTCCAGGACGAGCGTGCCGTTGCGGCGGCGTAAGCCGGGCTCGAAGTAGTCGCCGGTGCCCTTGGCGTGGTTGATGACGTTGGTGCTCAACTCACTGGTGACGAGGGTGGTTTCGTCGATGAGTCCGCCGAGTCTCCAGTCGGTCAGGATGCTTTCGACGTGGCGTCGAGCGGCGGGGACGGAGTCCCTGCGGGCCCGGAATCTCTTGGTGTGCGTGCGCCCGGACATGGGTCTCCCGAGGTCGGTGGGCAGGCGGGATCGTGGTCACTCAGTGCGCCCGATGGGCCACGCGTTGTGACGCATCCCACGCTAGAGCGAGAATCTACCTTCATGCAATCGAACGGCATCGAGAATTTGCATACCACTCTCGGTCTCAAGCGCCTGGCGTGTAGCGCCCGTTGCCATGCAAACTGGTCACACGCGGTAAGAGGAGGGGATATGCCCGCAGGTGGACGCCCTACTGTGCGCAGCAGGCGGCTCGGCGCGGCGCTCCGGAGATACCGGGAAGCGGCGAAGCTCGATCAGCAGCACGCTGCCGATCACATCGTGGGGTCGAAGGCTAAAATCAGCCGCGTCGAGGCCGGCCAGGTCTCGGCACGTCCCGGTGATGTTCGCCTGCTTCTGGAGCTGTACGGGGTGGAAGACCGCGCCGTGTACGTGCAGCTGGAAGAGTTGGCGCGGGCTTCCAACAAGCGTGGATGGTGGCTCAACTATGAATGGGCCGCCAAGCCGGAGTATGCCGACTTCCTTACGCTCGAATCCGACGCGACGTACATCCGTACCTGGCAACCGTTGTTCCTGCCCGGGCTTTTGCAGACGGACGACTACCTCAGGGCGTTGCTCGGTGCAGGCCTGAAGGTTCATACACCTGAGGCGATCGACGAAATGGTGGCCATTCGGCAGGAGCGCAGGAAGGCCATCGAGGAGCATGGCGCCCGGTTTGCGGCAGTCATATGGGAGCCTGCACTCACGGCACCGATGCCCTCCGTGAAAGCGCATCGCGACCAGCTCCTGCATATCTTGAACGTGGCTCAGCGCCAGAACATCAGTGTTCAGGTGCTCCCGGCCACGGAGTGGGAGGCCGCACACATGGCATCGCACTTCGTCATGTTCAACTTCGGTCCCGAACCCGCTCCGGAAGCGGTCGCTTTCGACAGCACGACGAGCACCGTCATCATCGAGGACCTTGAAGAGATGGCCACGCACGCGCAGATCTTCGAAGCCCTCAGATCGGCGGCGCTGACGCCCGCGCAGTCGCTCACTTTCTTGCGCGAGCACATTGCAAGCATCCCTGAGAGCGAGAAAGAACAGTAATGAGGAACCAGCAGATCGTCACCGAGTTCAAGAAGTCCAGCGCCTCGCAGGGAGGGCAGCAGGACTGCATCGAGGTCGCCCGCACCGCCGACGGTGGCCGCGCCGTCCGGGACAGCAAGAACCGTGACGGCGGGCTCCAGTTCTACGCCCCCGCCGGATGGGCCGCGTTCATCGACGGGGTGAAGGCCGGAGCCTTCACGGGCTGAGCCACTCCGCGACCTCGACCGTGTCCCCGACGGCCACCACGCCCTCGCACACCACCGCGTTCTTCGCGCCGAAGCTCACCTTGTTCTTGTACTCCGGCTCGCGCCGGTACGTCGCAAGGGTCCGGACCGGTTCCGGACCCGCGCGGCGGCCGGTGCGCTGGTCGACGAGCGGGACGTTGCACCGCATCGCCCGTACCGAATAGGCGAGTTCCACGGAACCGAGGGTCATCCGGCGCACCCGGTCCTCGAAGTGGGGTTCGTCGTTGCCGGTCAGGACGATGTTGGCGCGGAAGCGGTCCATCGGGACGGGCGCGGCGTCGCCCTGGGTGGCGATGCGGGCGTTGAGGCCGTCCAGGGAGGCCGTCGAGGAGACCAGCACCGCGTGGGCGTCCGCGAAGTTGACCTTGCCGGGGGTCTCGCCCCAGCCGTCCCGGTCGAAGCCCGGCGCCACCCGTACCAGGCGGGACTTCGCGCCGAGCGCGTCGGAGAACCATTCCGCGACCTCGTCCCCCTGATCGGCGGCCGCGCCGAGGGGGTGGCCGAACATGCTGACCTCGCGGCGCGGGCCGTCCCGGTCGACCTTCAGACGGAGCGGTTCGACGCCCTCGGCGGACAGGGCCAACGTCGCCCCGGATTCCAGGACTTCGACCCTGATTGCGGCCATCGAAGGATGCGTACGCTGACTGCGGAATGCGCCGTCCGCCGCGTCCACCACCATGAACGTCCGGTCGTGTTCGAGGCCGGTCCCGAGGACCTGTGCGGAATCGACCGTGGTGCCGGCGCAGCCCTTGACCGGGTAGTAGGTGAGTTCTCGAACGGTGATCGTCATGATGTCCCCTCCGGGGCAGCCGCTTCGAGGTCGTCGACGCTGCCGGACATGATGGTGCGGATGTGTCGGGTGAGGTGGTCGACGGGCCAGTCCCACCAGGCGACGGCGAGGAGCCGGGCAATGGTCTTCTCGTCGTAACGGGTGCGGATCAGCTTGGCGGGATTGCCGCCGACGATGCCGTAGTCGGGTACGTCACCGGTGACGACCGAGCCGGCGCCGATGATCGCGCCGTGCCCGATCCGTACGCCCGGCATCACCATGGAGTTGTATCCGAACCAGACGTCGTTGCCGACGACCGTGTCGCCCTGGCCCGGCAGCCCGGTCAGCAGGTCGAAATGCTCAGCCCACGAGCCGCCCATGGTGGGGAACGGAAAGGTGGACGGGCCGTCCATCCGGTGGTTGGCACCGTTCATGATGAACCGCACTCCGGTGCCCAGCGCGCAGAACTTCCCGATGACGAGCTTCTCCGGGCCGTAGTGGTACAGCACGTTGCGGGTCTCGAAAGCGGTCGCGTCGTCGGGGTCGTCGTAGTACGAGTAGTCGCCGACCTCGATCAGTTCGGACTTCACCAGGGGCTTCAGCTGGACGACCCGGGGCTGACTGGGCATCGGGTGCAGAACGCTGGGGTCGGCGGGAACGGAAGTCATGGCGCCCATCATCGCATTCACCTCACATGACGTGAGTTCCTTTTGGGAACTCGCTTCTGGCTTGCGGGGGGTACGCCGCTTCACCGAGCCCGTCGCAGCCGAGCCGACGTTGACCGCGACCGCTTTGCAGACCGTCGGCAGCAAGGGATGCGACGGGCTGATGATTGCGCTCGTCACCGGCGGCCGGTAGTCGAGGGGCGGGCGAAAACTCCTTCGACGCGGGTGACGGGACCCGTCAGGATGAGGCGCATGAGTTTGCACGTGGCTGACCCGGTTCGTATCGGTACGGAACAGCTGCCGGGAGGGAGGCGGCTGGGCTGGGCCGAGTGGGGGCCGGTGGACGGGGTGCCGGTGCTGCTGTCGCCGGGGGCGGCCACCAGCAGGCATCTCGGGTTCGGCGGCGAGACGATGGACGGCCTCGGCGTGCGGTTGATCTCGCTCGACCGCCCGGGACTGGGTGCCTCCTCGCCCCGGCCCGGCCGTACCTTCGGGGACTTCGCCGACGACATCCGCGCGTTCGCCGCCCTGCGCGGCCTGGGTCGGCCCCTGATGGTCGGTAACTCGCAGGGGGCGCCCTTCGCCCTCGGATGCGCCGCTGCCGGAGTGGTCGGCGCGCTCGCGCTGGTCTCCGGCGCGGACGAGATCGCAGCGCCGTGTTTCGCCGACGTGCTGCCGGGTGAACTGCGGCGCCTCGTCGACCTGGCGGTGTCCGACCCGGCCGCCGCCGAGAAGGTCTTCGCCGGGTTCACCCCGCAGGCGATGTGGGACATGGTCATGTCCGGCAGTCCCGAGTGTGACCTCGCCGTCTATCAGCAGCCCGCGTTCGCGGCCGCCTACCGGCGAGCGCTCGACGAAGCCTTCGCGCAGGGTGGCGACGGCTATGCCCGGGACACCGTCCTGGCCATGGGCCACTGGGGGATCGAACTGTCGGACATCGGCATACCGGTGGACCTCTGGTACGGGGAGAGGGACACCGGTCACTCGCCCGACCAGGGCGCCGAACTGGCCTCGCGCATCCCGGGCGCGGTCCGGCACCTGGTGCCGGATGCGGGCGGGGCGGTGCTCTGGACGCATGCCGAGCAGATGCTGAGCACGCTGCTGGGGCGCGCCGCAGGTCATTGAGTCGTCCGCCGTACAGAAGGACCCTCACCTGTCACGTCCAGGCGAGGGTCCCCCCTTCATCCGCCTGCCCGGTGAGGTTGAGAAGACGATCACGAGGCAGGACGTTCATGCGCCTCTCCGTCAGGGGGCGAGCAGCAGCACGTCGGCGCGCTCCTTGGCGGCCGCGTACCGCTTCGCCACGTCCTGCCAGTTGACGACACGCCACATGGCCTCGATGAAGTCGACCTTCTGGTTCTTGTACTGCAGGTAGAAGGCGTGCTCCCAGGCGTCGAAGACCAGGATCGGGACAGAGCCCTGGCCGACATTGCCCTGGTGGTCGTAGACCTGCTCGACGATCAGCTTTCCGCTCAGCGGCTCGTACGCGAGGACGCCCCAGCCGGAGCCCTGCGTGGTGGCCGAAGCCTTCGTCAGCTGGGACTTGAAGCCGACGAACGACCCGAACGACTCCGTGATCGCATCCGCGAGGTCACCGACACCGTCCGCCGCGAGGGGCTCGCCGCCGCCGTCACCGCTCATGTTGTGCCAGTAGATCGAGTGCAGGATGTGGCCGGAGAGGTGGAACGCCAGGTTCTTCTGCAGGCCGTTGATCGCTCCCCAGGCCTCCTTGGCGCGCGCCTCCTCCAGCTGCTCCAGAGTGTCGTTGGCGCCCTTGACGTAGGCGGCGTGGTGCTTGTCGTGGTGGAGCTCGATGATCTGCGGGTTGATGACCGGTTCGAGCGCCGCGTAGTCGTACGGGAGTTCCGGGAGCGTGTACGTGGCCATGGGGCGGACCCTCCAGCTGCTTTCCTGTTGTTATTGCAACCTATGTGCAAATGAAGGCTAGCAGGAGGAAGGGGGGGTGCGGTGCGGGGATGCGACCCGCGGGCCACATGGCCGGAATCCGGCAGGTCCTGCGCCTCGATACGGCGCGCACTGCCCGCCACACGGAGCCGTACCTCAAGCTGGTGGACGAACTGGAACGGCGGGGCCGGCTGTCCGGAGCGCTCGCCACCCGCGCCCGGTCCCGAACGGAGAGCCGATGACCACCAGCCCGACCACCTTGTTCCTCGCCCGGCACGGACAGACCGTGTGGCATGCCGAGCACCGCTACGCCGGGGTCAGTGACGTAGCCCTCACCGACGAGGGGCGCCGCCAAGCCGAACAGTTGGCGCAGTGGGCGTTGCGGCACCGGGTCGACGCGATCTGGACGTCGACCCTCACCCGTGCCATCGAGACCGCCCAACCCGCCTGCTGGGCGCTCGACCTCGTACCCGGACGCGCACCCGATCTGCGCGAGTGCGACTTCGGGACGGTGGAGGGGCGCACTCTCGCCGAGTTCGCCGCCGAGGACCCGGAACGGGCGGAGGCGTTCCGGGCCGACCCGGTGATCAACGCCTTCCCCGGGGCCGAGGACCCGCGCGTGGCGGCGGCCCGGGGAACGATGGCGCTGCGCCGGATCGCGGCCGGCCATCCGGGGCAGCGGGTCCTCGTCGTCGCGCACAACACGCTGCTGCGGCTGGTGCTGTGCGAACTGCTGTCGATCCCGCTCGGCGCCTACCGCCGCGTCTTTCCGCAGCTGCGGAACGCGGCGGTGAGCGAGGTGCGGCTGGGGGAGGAGGGTGGCGCGCTGCTCTCCCTCAATGTGCCGTGCGCACCGGACGTCAGCCCGTGACGGCCGCGGCCCGCCGCTGTCGTACGACACCGATCACGATGAGTACGGCGGTCAGCAGACCGGTCGCCAGCAGCTGGTCACGCGTTTCGGGCCGGCCCAGCATCAGCAGGAAGATGCCGGCCATGGCCAGCAGCGCCAGCACCGTCCCCACCGGGAACAGCCACATCCGTACCACCAGCTTCTCGGGTGCCTCGCGCTCCAGCCGGGTACGCAGCACCAGCTGCGAGGCCGCGATGAAGATCCAGACGACCAGGATCACCGCGCCGATCATGTTGAGCAGCCAGGGGAAGACATCGTCCGGCCGCCAGTAGCTGAGCAGCACACAGAGGAAACCGAAGACGGACGACACGAGAACCGCGTTGCGGGGCACGCCGGAGGTGACCCTGCCGAGCCGCTGCGGGCCCTGGCCGCGGGCGACCAGTGAGCAGGCCATGCGCGAGGCGCCGTAGATGTTCGCGTTCATCGCGGAGAGCAGCGCGACCAGGATGACCACATTCATGATCTCCGCGGCGCCGCTGATGCCGAGGTGGTCGAGGGTCGCGTAGAACGGGCCGACCGTGGCGACCTTCGGGTCGTCCCACGGCACGAGCGTGACGATGACCGTCATCGAACCGACGTAGAACAGCGCGATCCGCCACATCGCCGTCCGTACCGCCTTCGCGACGCCCTGTACCGGGTTCTCGGACTCGGCCGCTGCGATGGTGACCGTCTCCAGACCGCCGTACGCGAAGACCGAGGCCAGCAGCCCGATGATGAAGCCGTTGGAGCCGTTCGGCAGGAACCCGCCATCGCCGGTGAGATTGGCAAGGCCGGGGGCGTCCGTGCCGGGCAGCACGCCGAGGATCGCCAGCACACCCAGCACCAGGAAGAGCGTGATCGCGGCGACCTTGAGCGCGGCGAACCAGAACTCGAACTCGCCGAAGTTCTTCACGGCGGCCAGGTTCGTGCCGAGGAAGACCGCCATGAACAGCGCGACCCAGGCCCACTCCGGGGTGCCGGGCAGCCAGCCGGTGACGATCTTCGCGGCGCCGATCCCCTCAAGACCGACGGCGACACAGAGCAGCACCCAGAACGCCCACCCGGCGGTGAACCCGGCCCATGGTCCGATCGCCCGTTCCGCATGGACGGAGAACGAGCCGGATGCCGGATTGGCGGCGGACATCTCGCCGAGCATGCGCATCACGAACATGACCAGCAGTCCGGAGATGGCGTAGGCGAGGACGATCGAGGGCCCGGCGGAGGCGATACCGGCGCCGGAGCCGACGAACAGCCCGGCACCGATGACGCCGCCGAGGGCGATCATCGACAGATGGCGCTGCTTGAGTCCATGGGTGAGGGCGGAGTCGACCGGGGCCGCGGAGACGTCGGAGCCGGCGGTGGGGGGAGACGCGGAGGTCCGAGACATGGACGCCCTCTGTTCGGTAGCTGAGACGGTGGACGAGGCCAACAGTCTGTCCGCGCCCCCCGCTCAGAGGGAACAGCTGTCCGCTATACGGGCACCGGGCTCACCCATGGTGCACACGCGCGCACGCACCCGCGACGGCTCGGTCCCGTCAGCCCCGGCGCCGGTCCCGCACCTCCCGCGCCAGCGCCACGAGCAGCATCAGGCAGGTCGCCCCCGTCGACCACAGCACCTGCGGCCGCGCCACGTCATCGGTCAGCATCAGCACGAGCACGGCCCCCAGCGCGACCAGGGTCAGCCAGGTCAGCCAGGGGAAGAACCACATCCGCAGCGTCAGGGCCTCGGGCGCCTCCCGTTCGATACGGCGGCGCAGCCGCAGTTGGGACGCGGCGATCAGCCCCCATACGAACAGCAGCACCGCGCCCACCGAGTTGAGCAGATAGAGGAAGACGGAGTCGGGCCACTTCAGATTGAGGAGTACGGAGACGAAGCCGAAGGCGACCGAGGCGAGCACCGCCCGCCGTGGCACCCCGCCCTCGCCGCCTCGGCCGCCCGACACCTTGAGCAGCCCGCGCGGCCCCTCGCCGCGCTCGGCCAGCGAGAAGATCATCCGGGACGAGCCGTAGAGATTGGCGTTCAGTGCGGAGAGCAGCGCCACGAACACCACGATGTTCATGATCTGCCCGGCCGACGGCACCCCGATCGCGTCCAGGACCTTGACGTACGGGCTCAGACCGGCCTGCTGCGCGGTCCACGGCAGCACCGTCACGATCACCAGCATCGACCCGACGTAGAAGAAGAGGATGCGCACGACCGCGCTGCGCACGGCGCGTCCCACCGCGCGCGCCGGATCGTCGGTCTCGGCCGCCGCGATCGTCAGGACCTCCAGTCCGCCGAACGCGAAGACGACGGTCAGGACACCGGACACGACCCCGGCCCAGCCGTTCGGCAGGAAACCGCCCTGGCCGGTCAGGTTGGTCAGTCCTACCGGATCCGTGTCCGGGAGCAGACCGAAAATGGCCAGCAGCCCGAGCACGAGGAAGATCACGATCGCGGCGACCTTGAGCGCGGCGAACCAGAACTCGAACTCGCCGAAGTTCTTCACCGCGGTCAGATTGGCGACGGTGAACACCACCATGAACACCAGTACCCAGGCCCACTGGGCCACGGCCGGCACCCAGCCGTGGGCGATCGTCGCGGCAGCGGTCGCCTCCACGGCGAGGACGATCACCAGCAGGAACCAGTAGAGCCAGCCCACACTGAACCCGGCCCACCGGCCGAGCGCCCGCTCCGCATGGACGGAGAACGAACCGGAGGCGGGTATCGCGGCCGACATCTCGCCGAGCATCCGCATCACCAGCATCGCGAGGCCGCCCGCGATCAGATACGACACGACGATGGCCGGGCCCGCGACGGCGATCCCGGCGCCCGAACCCACGAAGAGCCCGGCGCCGATCACCCCGCCCAGTCCGAGCATCGTCAGATGGCGCTGTTTCAGCCCGTGCGCCAGCGGTTCCGGCTGCCTGGGCTCCGTGGGGGGAGGGGCGTCATGCATGGGGGTGCGGATCACTCTCGGATCATTCAACGGGTCCGGTAGCTGGGGGGAGGACCCTCTTATGGGGAATCTACAGTCTCACGTTGCAGGGCCTCGCCCGGCGGACAGCCCCCTCCCCGCCCTCACCTCAGTGACAAGCATCACGCCGCCGTGTGATTGCTCACCGGCCTTTGTGTGAACCCCACCAAGCCGTCAAGCGACGCTTTGTGGGTGGCTGATGGTGATCGAGCTTTCACCCGTGGGCTAACGTCAGCCTCAGTCTGTCCCCACCTGCCCTCACCATCGCGGAGTCCCGATGAGCACTGCTGCCGCCGCCCCCGTCCGTACCGGAGCGGTCCTCGCCGACCTGCTGCCCGCAGCCCGGCACCGCTACGCCGTCGACACGGCTCTGGTGGTCGGCGGCGCCGCGCTCACCGGCATCGCGGCCCAGATAGCCGTCCCGGTCCCCGGCTCCCCGGTCCCCGTCACCGGCCAGACCTTCGCCGCGCTCCTCGTCGGCACTGCCCTCGGCGCCCGTCGTGGCTTCCTCTCCCTGGCCGTGTACGCGCTCGTTGGCATGGCGGGCATGCCGTGGTTCGCGGGCGGCAGCTCCGGCGCGGGCGGTGCCTCGTTCGGTTACATCCTCGGCATGCTGCTCGCCGCCACCGTGGTCGGCGGCCTCGCCCGCCGCGGCGGCGACCGCTCGGTGCTGCGCACGGCGGGCACGATGGTGCTCGGCTCCGCGATCATCTACGCGGTCGGTGTCCCGTACCTGGCGCTCTCCACGGGGATGTCGGCGAGCGCCGCGATCGCGGCGGGCCTGGTGCCGTTCCTGCTCGGTGACGCGCTGAAGGCGGCCCTGGCGATGGGCGCGCTGCCCGCCGCCTGGAAGCTCGTCGGCCGCCGCGGCTGATTGGGCGCTTTCGCCAGCCCCTCCGAAGAGGCTCGCCGGGTCGTACTGCGACACACACCGGCGGGCCTCTTCCGCGTCCGCTCGTCGTGGAATCCCCCGGTACGGTCCCCGCCGCCGGTGTACCCGAACGTACGGCCCAGCACTCCGAGTCCGCTGCCCAGCGGGTACGAGACGGCGCCGACGCCGGGCGCGGAGCCGTTCAGCGCCGGCGAGGCCGTGCGCGGCGGCGGCCTCGACGCCCTGGCCCCAGCGCTCCCCGCCCCGATCCGGGCGGTCCCGGCGGCGTCGACGCGTACGTCGTCCATCCGGCGCGTACTGATCAGCACCCCGCCGTCGGCGGCGTCGGCCAGACCATGCCCGGTGGCCCGGACGGCGACAGGCCGTCCGCGGGCGGCGGCGTACACGACGGCGGCCCGGACCTCGTCGGCACTGGTGGCGCCGACGAGGTCCGGGCCGGAGCGTGAAACCGGTCGGGAAGCCGGCCGGTTCCTCCGTGCATCCGGGGTCGCCGGGGCGGAAGGTGAACCGGGCGGGCACCTGGTCGTTCCTGGGGAGGCTCTCCGTTCGCCCGGTGACATCCGGTGGGAGAGAGCCTCCCCGGTATACCTGACATCGGCCGTCAGGCAGCGACGGGCTCGGTCAGGCGTCGGCGGTCGCGTCCGCCGTGACCGCTCCGCTCCTGCGCTGCCGGACCTCACGTACGAGCGAGATCCCCACCACGATCGCCGCGACGAGCAGCGAGAGCAGCACCTGCTCACGGCCGCTGTCGTCGGTCAGCATGTAGACCAGCACGAACGAGATCATCGCGATGGTCGCCCAGGTCAGATACGGGAAGAGCCACATCCGTACGACCAGCTTCTCCGGCGACTCGCGCAGGATGATGCCCCGCATGCGCAGCTGGGTGAAGCAGATGACCAGCCAGACGAACAGGGCGACCGCACCGGACGAGTTCAGCAGGAACTGGAAGACGGTGTCCGGCCACTGGTAGTTGAAGAACACGGCGACGAAGCCGAAGACGACGGAGGACAGGATGGCCGCCTGCGGCACGCCCCGCTTGTTCGTCCGGGCGAACGCCTTCGGCGCGTCACCGCGGCCGCCGAGCGAGAACGCCATCCGCGAGGCCGTGTAGAGGCCGGAGTTGAGGCAGGACAGCACGGCCGTGAGCACGATGACGTCCATCACCTGGCCGGCGTGCGGGATACCGATCGAGTTCAGTGCGGCGACATAGCTGCCGTCCTTGAGGATCGACGGGTCGTTCCACGGCAGCAGCGTCAGCACGACGAAGATCGAGCCCAGGTAGAAGACGGCGATCCGCCAGATCACGCTGTTGGTGGCCTTCTGGACGGCGCGCTGCGGGTTCTCCGACTCGCCGGCCGCCAGCGTCACGATCTCGCTGCCCATGAACGAGAAGACGACCATCAGCACACCGGTGAGAATGGCGCCCGGCCCCTTGGGGAAGAACCCGCCGGTGTCCGTGAGATGCGCGAGCCCCGCGCCGGGGTTGTCCGAACCGGGCAGCACCCCGAAGACGGCGAGCAGTCCGACGACGACGAACGCGCCGATCGCCACGACCTTGATCCCGGCGAACCAGAACTCGAACTCCCCGTACGAAGAGACCGAGACCAGGTTCGTCGCGGTGAGCACCACCATCACGATCAGCGCCCACGCCCACTGCGGGACGCCCGGCACCCAGCCCTCCAGGATCTTGGCACCCGCCGTGGCTTCGACGGCGAGCACCACGACCCAGAAGAACCAGTACAGCCAGCCGATCGAGAAGCCGGCCCAGCGGCCGAGGGCCTGGTCGGCGTATGCGGAGAAGGAGCCCGAGCTCGGACGGGCCGCGGCCATTTCGCCGAGCATGCGCATCACGAAGACGACCATGAGGCCGACCAGCGCGTACGACAGCAGGATGGCGGGTCCCGCGGCGGCGATACCTGCGCCGGAGCCTACGAAGAGGCCGGCGCCGATCACCCCGCCGATGGCGATCATCGAGAGGTGCCGGTTCTTGAGACCGGCCTGGAGCCCGTCGGAGGAGCCCGGCTTGTCCGCCTGGTCCGGCTCGCCGGGCTGGTGGCCCGGCCCTGCCAGAGTCGTCTGCGTCATGGATCGAATCCTTATTTTTTGGATCACTCAGTTCCGTGGTTGTGCCGCTGCACGGTGGTGCGGCGGCAGAGTCTCAGCATTGAAGCCTGTGGAACCTCGGAGCGGAACCCCTTATTCCGGATTGACTCGAGTGGGATTGCCCACACACCCCGCGCGACAGGCTCTCAGCCCGGCCCGGAGGGTCCCGACCCCGATGACGGCTACCCGGCGCCGCGCATGCCACACTCGGAACATGCGCGTGTACCTCGGCTCCGACCATGCCGGCTTCGAACTCAAGAACCACCTCGTCGAGTGGCTCACGGCCCAGGGCCACGAAGCCGTCGACTGTGGCCCCCACATCTACGACGCCCAGGACGACTACCCGCCGTTCTGCCTTCGCGCCGCCGAGAGGACGGCCGCGGACGCGGGCAGCCTCGGCATCGTGATCGGCGGCTCCGGCAACGGTGAGCAGATCGCCGCCAACAAGGTGAAGGGCGTACGCGCCGCACTCGCCTGGAGCGAGCAGACCGCCGCGCTCGGCCGCGAGCACAACAACGCCAACGTGGTGGCCATCGGTGGCCGGATGCACACGGTGGAGGAGTCGACGAAGTTCGTCGAGATCTTCCTCGCTACGCCGTACTCCGGTGAGGAGCGTCACACCCGTCGCATTGAGATGCTGACGGCGTACGAGACGACGGGCGAGCTTCCCCCGATCCCCGCCCACCACCCGCAGCAGGGCTGACCGCCCCACATCCCCTGTGCCGCCGGCCCGCCCGGCGGCACAGCCATGTCCCGACCCGACCGAGGAGAACCACCGCCGTGCCCGAGGGACACACGATCCACCGCCTGGCCGCGGACTATCGCGACCGGTTCGTGGGCGGGCCGGTGCGGGTGAGCAGCCCGCAGGGCCGGTTCTCGGACAGCGCGGCGCTCCTCGACGGCCGTGCGTTCACCGGCGTCGACGCGCACGGCAAGCACCTGTTCCTCGGTTTCGAGGACTTCGGCTGGGTCCACATCCACCTGGGACTGTTCGGCAAGCTCCACTTCGGTACGGCACCGGTACCGCCGCCCACTGACACGGTCCGCCTGCGCCTGGCCAACGACGAACACCACGCGGATCTGCGCGGTCCGACCACCTGTGCCCTGATCACGGAACCCGAGAAGCGCGCGATACACGACCGGCTGGGCCCGGACCCGCTACGGACCGACGAGGACGGCGAACGCGCCTGGCAGCGGATCTCGCGCAGCCGCATCACCGTCGCCGCCCTGCTGATGGACCAGAAGGTCATCGCCGGCGTCGGCAACGTCTACCGCGCCGAGGTCCTCTTCCGCCACGGCATCGACCCGTACCGGCCGGGCAAGGACCTCACCCGTGCGGAGTGGGACGCGATGTGGGACGACCTGGTGATGCTGATGCGCGAGGGTGTGCGGAACAACCGCATCGACACGGTCCGCCCCGAGCACCTTCCCGAGGCGATGGGCCGCGCGCCGCGGGTGGACGACCACGGGGGCGAGGTGTACGTGTACCGCCGGACGCACCAGCCGTGCCACATCTGCGGTACGGAGGTCCGCACGGCGGACCTGGCAGCCCGCAACCTCTTCTGGTGCCCCGCCTGCCAGCCGCACTAGCCAGTGCCTGTCCCGGCAAGCTCTGCCCCGTCGCGCCGCCCGGCACGCCCGCTCGCGGCGTTGGCCACAAGCCCTTGTAGCGGAGCTATCAGGGCTTCCGGCCGCCTTGCATCGCACGCACCGGACGACACTCCTCACGGGGCACACACGCCCTAGAACCCCCGCGGCAGCCACGGCTCCACCGCCGAGGAGAACGCCAGCGAGGCCTCGTCGACCGCTCCCGCCCGCAACTCCCGTACCCGGCCCGCCCGCGCCAGCGAGATCACCGATGTGCCGCCCAGGTACGCCGCCCCCAGCTCCCGCACCGAAAGCGCCAGATCCGCGGGGTCGTCCGTCCGCTTGCACGACGCTCCGCCCTTCGCGTCGGCCGTCAGCCGCCAACGCCCCTCGTTCCAGGGGCAGAACGCGTCCGTCACCTCGAACACCACGTCCACCGGCGCCCGGTACGCCCGCGCCTCCAGCGCCGCGCCCAGTTCCACCAGCCGTACGTACAGCCCGTCGCGCACCTTGATGTTGCACCGCCGGACGTCCGAGACGAGATGCAGGAGGGCATCGTCGGCCGGCCGGTTCCGTGCCTCGACCGTCGACGTCAGGTCGATCCCGAAGAGGAACCGCCAGAGCGCCGCGTACGCCGCCGGGTCGAGGCCCGACACTTCCTCCACCACGATCCGGCCCCTGGGGACCCCACCATCCCAGGCCGGCTTGTTGCGGAAGGTCGCATACCCGACCACCCCACTGTCCCGTTCCGCCAGCACGCACTGGAGCGGCGACGCCCCCTGCCGCGCACCCCCCGGGGCGAGCACCGCCTGCCGCTCCCAGCCGGGACCGCGCGCCGGTGCGCCCGGCCGCCCTGCCAGCAGTTGCTCGTACACGCCGTCGATCGTGGCGAGCGCCTCGTCCGGCTTCGCGTACCGCAGGCGGATCCCGTCCGTGCCGTCCGGCACCGTCAGCCCCACCCGGTCCGTGTCGATCTCCAGCGACATCTGCTTCGTGGCCGCCCCGTACCCGAACCGGCCGTAGATCGCGGGCTCCGAAGCCGCCAGCACGGCGAGCGGTTCACCCAGGGCCCGCACGTCGTCGAGCTGGCGCCGCATCATCGAGGTCAGCAGTCCGCGCCTGCGGTGCGTGGCCGCGACGCTCACCATCGTCACCCCTGCCGCAGGCACCAGCGCCCCGCCCGGTACGGGCAGCCGGAAGCTGAACGCACCCGCCGTACCGACCACGTCCGAGCCGTCCCAGATGCCGATCGACCGCTCGTGCTCGGTCAGCGCGTTCCAGAGTTCGCGTTCCTCCGGGGACTCGGCGACACCGCCGAAGGCGAGTTCCAGACTCTCGAACCACTCGTTCCATTCGGACGGACGCAGCACCCGCAACTCAGTAGTCATATGCCATGCCTACCAGGGGTACGGCAGACGGGCGACCCGTTTTCGAACACATTGTCACAGGGGTCCCCCTGCACCGGAGGCGCCCGGGTGGATAAGGTCCGAGCAATGGCCCGTCGCGCAAGAGCAGACTCGTACCCGGCCCGATTGCGGAAATCGGCGCACCGGGCACGCATAGCGCTGCGCAAATCCGGGGTCGACTACTTCCGTGGCGACGGCTCCGACTGGATCGCTCTGGCCGGGCTGCTGCTCACCGTCCCGGCGATCACCTGCGGCACGCTGCTGAACGCGGTGTGGTGCGCCCCGGCCGCGCTCGTGCTGCCGATCGTCGCGGGCGGTCTGCTGCTGCGGCCGGCCAGTCTGCTGGGGCTGTACGCGACCGCTGCCGCGGCGCTGATCGTGGAGTCCATCGCGCTCGGCCCGTACGGACAGGGTTCGGCCCGGGTCACCCCGGGCACCGTCCTGGTCGTCGCGGCCTGCGGCTTCTTCGGTCTGATCCTCGCCCAGTTCCGGGCCAGGGTCGGAGTCCCCTGGCGACGCGGCGGCACCATGCTCTTCGACCTGCGCGAACGTATCCGGGTGCAGAGCGCCCTGCCACGCCTGCCGCAGGGCTGGCACCGGGAGATGGCGCTGCGCCCCGCGGGGGGCCAGTCGTTCTCCGGCGACTTCGTCGTCGCGGCCCGCACCAACGGCGGCCGCACCCTGGAGGTCGTCCTCACCGATGTGTCCGGCAAGGGCATGGACGCGGGTTCCCGCGCCCTGCTGCTGTCCGGTGCCTTCGGCGGTCTCCTCGGCTCACTGCCACCGCACGGCTTCCTGCCCGCGGCCAATGGCTATCTGCTCCGCCAGGACTGGGACGAGGGCTTCGCCACCTCGATCCACCTGGTGCTGGACCTGGAATCGGGTGACTACGAGCTCCTCTCCGCGGGCCACCCGCCCGCCGTGCAGCTGCACGCGGGAAGCGGCCACTGGGAGGAGATGGCCGCGGAGGGCCCGCTGCTCGGCGTGTACGACGGGGCGCAGTTCGACGCGGTGAAGGGCTCGCTGGCCCCCGGTGACGTCCTGATGCTGTTCACGGACGGTTTGGTGGAGACGTCCGAGCGGGACATCACGGAGGGTATCGACCGGCTGACCGGCGAGGCGGACCGCTATGTCCTCACCGGCTTCGAGGGCGCGGCCTGGCATCTGATCGAGGCGTGTGCGAAGGATGTCAACGACGACCGGGCGCTGCTGCTCCTGTCCCGCCGCCACTGAACCGTTTGCCACCGCCCCGAACCGGGCTTCCGTCAAGGGAAGTCGACCCGTCACCCGAATGTGGGGCACGGCCGCTCTCCGGGTGCGGGACGCGATGGCCCGCACCCGGAGAGCGGCTGACCCGCTCAGGGCCCTGGCAGGACCGGGCCGGCCAGTGGGACCGCCCGGCGGCCAGTGGTGCGAGGACGGCGAGGACCAGGACACAGCCGGCGACGAACGGGGAGAGCCGTTCGTCCAGCCCCGCGCCTGCGGCCACCGTGGCGAGGATGAGCGCGAACTCGCCGCGGGCCGGCAGCGTGGTGGAGATGCTCGCCGTGGCCCTCGGGCCGAAGGCGTACACCGTGGCGGTGGCCATCCCGTCGAACACGTTCATGGCGAGCGTCACCGCGGCGGCGGCCGGCACCGGCCAGAGCCCTGGTGGGGTTTGCCCCACCCCCGATCCGCCAGCAGCCGCCATGGTTTTGGCCCACCCGTGATCCGTAGGTTCAAAGGCACCGAGCGACACCCGCTCGCGAAGGGCTACGGAAGGCGGGACACCATGGGACTGCGACGCACCAGGCAGGGCGCGCAGGACGGGCAGCACACGGCGCACACCGATGAGGGGCACGGCTCCTCGGACATGGCCGTCGAACTGCGCGGTGTCCGGCGGCAGTACGGGCGCGGCGCATCCGCCGTCCACGCCCTGCGTGGCATCGACCTCGCCCTGCCGCGCGCCACGTTCACCGCCGTGATGGGCCCCTCCGGCTCCGGCAAGTCGACCTTCCTGCAGTGCGCGGCCGGGCTCGACCGCCCCACCGAGGGCTCCGTACGCCTCGGCGGCACCGAGATCACCGGCATGAGCGAGAACAAGCTCACCGAGCTGCGCCGTACCCGCCTCGGCTTCGTCTTCCAGGCGTTCAACCTGCTCCCGTCGCTGACCGTCGAGCAGAACGTCGTCCTGCCGATGAGGCTCGCCGGCCGGCGCACCGGATCCGCCCGCAGCCGCCAAGAAGCCGCCGAGATGCTCGGCCGGGTCGGGCTCGGCGACAAGGGGAACCGCCGCCCCGGCCAGCTCTCCGGCGGTCAGCAGCAGCGCGTCGCCATCGCCCGTGCCCTGGTCACCCGCCCCGACGTGGTCTTCGCCGACGAACCGACCGGCGCGCTCGACACCACGACCGCGGCCGAGATCCTCGGCCTGCTGCGACACGCGGTGGACAGCCTCGGCGCGACCGTCGTGATGGTCACCCACGACCCCGCGGCCGCCGCCTACGCCGACCGTGTGCTGTTCCTCGCCGACGGTTCGATCGCGGACAGCCTGCCGCGTGCCCGCGCCGAGCAGATCGCCGCCCGGATGACCGCACTGACGGCCCCCGCCCACGTGGGAGCAGCAGCCTGATGTTCGCTCCGCACCTCCCGAACGGTCTCGCGCGCGCGGCCGTCCGCTTCAAGCCCTCCTCGTTCGTGGGGACCTTCGTCGCGCTCCTGATGGCATCGGCGATCGTCTCCGCCTGCGGCATTTTCCTGGAGACCGGAATCCGTGCCTCCGTACCAGCCGAGCGCTATGCGAAGGCGCCGGTGCTCGTCGCCGCGGACCAGCAGGCGCATCTGCGGACCGGCAGTGGCGAGGACGCATCCGACGGGACGACCCCGCTCCCGGACACCGCACGGCTGCCCGAAGCCCTGGTACGGAAGGCCGCCGCGGTTCCGGGCGCGGCAACCGCGATCGGCGACGTCACCTTCCGCGTACACCTGGACCGCACACCCTTGACCGCACATGGCTGGGGATCCGCCGTCCTCACCGGGACACGGCTGCTCACCGGCGACGCACCGGAAGCCGGCGACGTCGTCGTTCCCACCGGCGCCAAGGGCCGCGTCGGAGACCGCATCGCCCTGGACACCCCGGCAGGCGTACGGGACTTCCGCATCTCGGGCACGACCGACGCCGCGGCAGGCACTGCCTGGTTCACCGATCAGCAGGCCGTCGCCCTCTCCGGACACCCCGGCCGCGTCGACGCCATCGCCGTGCTCGCCGCCCCCGGCACCCCCACCGCCACCCTCGCCGACCAGGTCACCCGGGCCGTCGGCCGCACCGCAGCCGCCCGGGTGCACACCGGCGACGACCGCGGCGCCGCAGAGGACACCGGGCTGGCCGGAGCCAAGGAGCTCCTCACCGGAATCGGCGGCTCCTTCGGAGGGGTCGCCACCATGGTCGCCGTGTTCACCGCAGCGGGTACCGTCGCCCTCTCCGTCGGCCAGCGCAGCCGCGAATTCGCCCTGCTGCGCGCCATCGGCGCCACCCCGCGCCAACTGCGCCGCACCATTGCCACCGAGTCCCTGCTGGTAGCTCCACTCGCCGGAGCCGTCGGCTGCCTGCCCGGAATCGCCCTGGCCCACTGGTGGTTCGGCCAACTCCGGGCGAAGGGCGCCGTCCCGGACGCCGTCGTCCTGCACATCTCCTGGCTGCCGCTCACCGTCGCCACGGCCACCACCATGGTCACCGCGCTGTGCGCCGGATACGCCGCCGCCCGCCGCCCCTCGAAGATCAAGCCGGGCCTCGCCCTCGCCCAGTCCGCTGTGGAACGCGCCCCGTTCGGCTGGATCCGTACACCGCTCGGCATCGCCGCCCTCATCGGCGGTGCGCTCTTCGCGGGCTTCGCCGCCTCAGAGACCGGCGAGGACGCGGCCAACGCCGCGCTCGGCGTCGTCATGCTCTTCATGCTCGCGGTCGGACTGCTCGGCCCGCTGCTCGCCCGCCTCTGCGCCGCCGTCCTCGGTGTCCCGCTGCGTGCCACAGGGGCATCCGGTTCGCTGGCCGCCGCCAACTCCCTTACGAACTCACGTCGGCTGGCCTCCGCGATCACCCCGATCGTGCTCGCCATGGCCTTCGCCTCGACCCTCGTCTTCATGCACACCAGCGAGGAACGCGTGATCGCACACCAGCAGCGCGACGGCATCACCGCCGACCACATCGTCTCCGCCCCGACGGGGCTCGCCTCCGACGCGACCGCCCGCGCCGCCGCCACGCCCGGCGTCTCCACGGCCGTCGGACTGCTCCGCGCCTCCGTCCTGGTCCCCGTGGGCAGCGGCGGCGACCGGTGGCTGCAGAACGCGTCCGCCCAGGGCGTCATCGGATCGGGCCACGACCTCACCGAGGTCCAGGACCTCGACGTCCGTACGGGATCGCTCACCCGACTGCGCCCCGGCACGGTCGCCATCGACACCACACTCGCCGAATCGGCGCATGTCGCCACGGGCGACCGGCTCGTGCTGCGGCTGCCGGACGGCACGGGAGCATCCCCGCGGATCGTCGCCGTCTACGGCCGCGGCCTCGGTGTCTCGCTCGTCACCCTGCCCGAAGCCGACCTGCGGACCCATGTCACCTCGCCGTACGCCTCCGACGTCCTCGTACGGTCCACCCCGGCCGCCGCGCGGAAGCTCACCGCGCTCGGCACCGTCACCGACGCGTCCGGCTACGCCGCCGCACGGAGCCAGGACCGTGAGCTCAACGCCTGGGCCAACACCGTCATGGCCGCGGTTCTCAGCGGATTCGCCGCCGTCGCCGCCGTCAACACGCTGGTCATGACCGTCCTCGACCGCCGCCGCGAACTCGACATGCTCCGCCTTGTCGGTTCCACCCGCCGCCAGGTCATGGACATGATCCGCTGGGAGGCGCTGCTCGTCACGGTGGCCGGAATCGCGATCGGTACGGGCATCGCGCTGGCCACGCTCAATCCGATGATGAAGGGCCTGACCGGCGAAGCCCCGTACATTCCACCGGCGCTGTACGGGTCGTTCGTCGCCGCGACCGTCGGCCTCGGCCTCGCCGCGGTCACGCTGCCGGCCCGTGCCGCCCTGCGCCGGACAGCCGCACGTCCGTAGAGTCGGCCCATGCCCGCATCCCGCAGCAATCCGACCCTGGCCGAAGTCGAGGCGATCGCCCGTACGGCCCACGCGGATCAGAAGGACAAGGCCGGACGCCCGTACGCCGAACACCTCGCCGCCGTCGCGGAGGGCGTACGGGTCAGGGGCGGCACCGACGAACAGATCGCGGCGGCCTGGCTGCACGACGCCGTCGAGGACGAGGTGCTGTCCGAGGAGTGGCTGGCCCGCGCGGCCCTGCCGCAACAGGTCAAGGACATGGTCCTCGCCGTCACCAAACGGGACGGCGAGGACCTCGCCGCGTACACCCGGCGCATCCTCGCCACCCCAGGCACTCTGCTGATCAAGGAGTCCGACCTCGCGCACAACGCCGATCCGGACCGCCTTGCGGTACTGGACCCGGCGACGCGTACCCGGCTGACCGCGAAATATGCGCAGGTACGCGCGCTGCTCGGGCTCACCGCCGTCGCACCGCCCGCCGACCGTCCGGATCCGGCCAACACCGCGGGCGACTGAATCCACTCAGAGCCTGGTGGCGTGCTGCCGGAAGGCCCAGTCCATGTCCGGTTCGGTGGCGAAACGCAGCACCCGCCGTACGGGTGGCGTACACATCAGCGTCACCGCGGCGGCCGCGGCCAGGGAGACGAGGACCAGGCCGCCCGGCTCGGAGAGCCACGCGTACCGGTCGAACACCCCGGCGAAGCCGGCGCCCTTGATCAGGAACCCGTGCAGCAGATAGCCGCAGATCGTTCCGGCGCCCAGCCCCGTGAACCACATGCGGCGGCGCGGCACCCAGGCCAGGAACCCGGCGGTGAGCAGCAGCGCACAGCCGAACATCGCCAGCGTCATCACCGCACCCGACCACCACGGAGCGCCCATCTCCTGCACACTGCTGTTGCGGTAGAACCAGCCCAACTGCATCCGTGGCGCCGCCCAGTACGCGAACACGACGGCCCCGGCGAACAGCGGCAGCGCCAGTAGTCGCACCTTGCGCCGGTGCACCAACTGGAAGTGTTCGGGCTTCAGTTGGAGACCGAGCACGAAGAACGGCAGGAACTGCAGGACCCGCTGGAGATCGAGGCCGTCGCCGATCGTGGGGGAGAACGAGGCGAGTACGGCGATGACGAGCGCGACGGGCAGCGGATGGCGCAGCGCCTGCCACAGGGGCGTGGTGAGCCGCCAGATGAACAGCGCGCACAGGAACCAGGTGAGATACCAGGGGTCGAGCAGGCTGATCGCATGGTCCGGCGAGTCGCCCGCGTACCGCTTGAAGAGCGAGTACGCCGTCTCGAACACCACATAAGGCACGGCGACACCGGTGACCAGGCGTTTCACCTTCTTGGCGCTCAGGTCGAACGAGCGGGAGAAATAGCCGGAGACGATGATGAAGGCCGGCATGTGAAAGGTGTACGCGACCATGTACAGCGCACGGGTGGTCCGGCTCCCGTCCATCACGGGTTCCCATGAGTGCGCCACGGCGACCAGCACGATCGCCAGGTATTTGACGTTGTCGAAGTAGGCGTCGCGCCGCTTCGCGGGCTCGGCCGCAGGAGGCTTGTTCGCCACCGGTGCGGGGGCTGTCGCGGTGGTGATCCTGCCTCCGTCCGGTCTGGGGTCCGACTCCCGGGTCGCCGGGGAGATCGAGTCCCTCTGAAATACGTTCGGAGCGTGGAACATCTCAAACACCTTAGGCGCCTCGAATGCAATGCGTAAAACGGCTATCGGATATCGCGCGTTCCCGCTCATTCGAAAGTGAAACCATCGAAAAATGCCCGCTATGACCTGATTGATCCGCCTTGAAAGGTGCATATCGCCAGGCGGTTGAAGGGAGTGAATTTCGTCGCATCGAGGTCGATGAAATGCATGTGAATGATGTGTGTGGATATGGAAATCATCGCAGTCGCACGCTGTTTGATCCGGGTCCCGAACGGCCCCTGCGCCGCCCCGGGATGGTTCCGGTGGAGCGTGGGCAGGCGTGCCGGAAGGGTGGTGCGCCCCGCGCGCACGCGGGGCGTGAGGATGGCGAGATCCGGACAGTGTGATGCGTCACCTGGCAGCAACCGCGGGGGAGTTGATGGCACGATGGGCGTAACGGAGGAGCGCCGGGATGTGCTCCTCCGGGCCGGCAAGGCGGACCGACCAAGGGTGTGATCAGTCGTGGCCATTTCACTGTCTGTGGTGCTGATGTTGGCGATCATCCTGGTGGTCCTGATCCGCAGCGGCTCCATCAAGGCCGGACCCGCGGTCGTCGCGGTGCTCTTCGGCTTCTTCCTGGCATCGACCGGCATGGCGCCGTCGATTCAAAGGTTCATGAACTCGATAGCGGAGACGATCAGCAACATCTCCTTCTGACGCACCGTCGGCCGGCCCTGTGGGGCGGGCCGACGAACGCATCAGGGCCAGGTCGGAGGATGTCCTCCGGCCTGGCCCTGAGTGGCATGGAGCGGGCGACGGGAATCGAACCCGCGTAGCTAGTTTGGAAGACTAGGGCTCTACCATTGAGCTACGCCCGCAAGCACCGCACCGCAGGTCACGAGGACCGCGGCACGAAGAGCATCGTAGCGGGTCGCGGAGGGTCTGCGCACCCATGGTGGTGGCACGGGGTGCCGCGTTCCGCGCCGCCCCCGAAAAGCGGTCTGTGCACCGCCTCTCGGCATGTACCCTACGTGTCGCACCGACGGGGTGTGGCGCAGCTTGGTAGCGCGTCCGCTTTGGGAGCGGAAGGTCGTCGGTTCGAATCCGGCCACCCCGACCACCAGCAAGATCGCATTGTGGGAGTCATCCCCCGTGCCGTTACTATGCAAAATGCGTGCCCGTGTGTCTGATGTACCGGGCTCGATCCGCGGAGCCGCTGTCCGGTGGCCGAGCAGAACCCCAAGAAGTCAGCCACCAAGGAGACCGAACCGTGAAGAGCGCCGTGGAGACCCTGAACCCGACTCGGGTTCGGCTCAGCATCGAGGTGCCCTTCGAGGAGCTCAAGGACAGCCTCGACGCGGCGTACAAGAAGATCAACCAGCAGGTCACGGTGAAGGGCTTCCGTAAGGGCAAGATCCCCAACCGGGTCATCGACCAGCGGTTCGGCCGTGGTGCTGTGCTGGAGGAGGCCGTCAACGACGCCCTCCCGAAGTTCTACACCGAGGCTGTCAACGAGGGTGAGCTCAACGTCCTGGGCCAGCCCGAGGTCGACATCACCGAGCTGAAGGACGGCGAGCTGCTGGCCTTCACCGCCGAGGTCGACGTGCGCCCCGTGATCGAGATCCCGGACTACTCCGGCATCGAGGTCACCGTGGACGCCCTCGAGGTCACCGACGAAGAGGTCGAGAAGGCCGTGGAGCAGCTCCGCGAGCGCTTCGCCTCCACCAACCCGGTCGAGCGCGCCGCCGCCGAGGGCGACGTCGTCACGATCGACCTGCAGGCCAAGGTCGACGGCGAGGTCCTGGAGGACGGCGTGGCCGAGGGTGTTTCGTACACCATCGGTTCCGGCGAGCTCCTCGACGGCATCGACGCTGCTGTCACGGGCCTGGAGGCGGGTGGCGAGGCCACCTTCACCTCCGAGCTGAAGGGCGGCTCGGCCGAGGGCAAGGAGGCCGAGGTCACCGTCAAGGTCACCGCGGTCGCCGCCCGTGAGCTCCCGGAGCTGGACGACGAGTTCGCCCAGATGGCGAGCGAGTTCGACACGCTCGACGAGCTCAAGGCGGACAGCCGTACGCGCCTGGAGAACACCAAGCAGTACGACCAGGCCACCCAGGCCCAGGAGCGCGTCCTCGAGGAGCTGCTGAAGCTCGCCGAGGTCCCGATCCCCGAGAAGCTGCTCGCGGACGAGGTCCAGACCCGCAAGCACAACCTGGAGCACCACCAGCTCGGCCAGATGGGTCTGACCCTGGAGAAGTACCTGGAGATCCAGGGCAAGACGGTCGAGGAGTTCGACGCCGAGACCTCCGAGCAGGCCATCAAGGGCATCAAGACCCAGTTCATCCTTGACGAGCTCGTCAACAAGGAGAAGCTGAACGTCAACCAGGAGGAGCTCACCGAGCACCTCATGCGGCGCGCCGCTTCTTCCGGCATGAGCCCCGACCAGTTCGCCCAGGCCGTCGTCGAGGGCGGCCAGGTGCCGATGCTCGTCGGCGAGGTCGCCCGCGGCAAGGCGCTGGCTGTGGTCGTCGAGGCCGCCAAGGTCGTCGACACCAACGGTGAGGTCGTCGAGCTGGAGGACGAGGAGGAGCTCGAAGAGGCCATCGAGACGGTCGAGGCCGCCGAGGGCACCACCGAGGCCGCTGCCGAGGAGAAGAACGAGGCCTGAGCCTCGCGCTGAACCCGTGCGACGGGCTCCGGACGCTGAGCGTCCGGAGCCCGTCGTCGTCTCGCGGCAGGGTCCCGTGCAGCCGGCCCCGAGATCCCCGCCCAGTACCGCGGAACCCTTGTGCGCACTGCCCAGCTTGCGCTCCCAGCGAACAGTTGCGGAAGCGGGATGGCGTTGTCCTACCTGCGCGTTAGGGTCCATGAATAGGAAGGGCAGGGGACTCCCCGCCCGCCCGGTACGAAGACGCTGAGACGGCCGGAGCCGTCAGAGACGAGCAGGTGGATACGTGACGAATCTGATGCCTTACGTCGCCGGAGAGCCGTCCCTCGGTGGTGGCCTCGGCGACCAGGTCTACAGCCGACTGCTCGGCGAGCGCATCATCTTCCTCGGTCAGCAGGTCGACGATGAGATCGCCAACAAGATCACGGCACAGCTGCTTCTCCTTGCCGCCGAACCCGACAAGGACATCTACCTCTACATCAACAGCCCCGGCGGCTCGGTGACGGCAGGCATGGCGGTCTACGACACCATGCAGTACATCCCGAACGACGTGGTCACCATCGGTATGGGCATGGCGGCCTCGATGGGCCAGTTCCTGCTGACCGGTGGCACTGCGGGCAAGCGCTTCGCGCTCCCGAACACGGACATCCTCATGCACCAGGGTTCGGCCGGCATCGGCGGTACCGCCTCGGACATCAAGATCCAGGCGCAGTACCTGCTCCGTACGAAGCAGCGGATGGCGGAGATCACCGCCCGTCACTCCGGCCAGACCGTGGAGACGATCATCCGCGACGGCGACCGCGACCGCTGGTACACGGCGGAGGAGGCCGTGGAGTACGGGCTGATCGACGAGATCATCTCCGCCGCATCGGGCGTTCCGGGCGGCGGCGGCACCGGGGCCTGAGCCCCTCTGCCCGCCCAGCCCACAGCCCTCAGCCCTCAGAACGCCACCAGGATGGTGAACACCGACATGAGCAACTACCCCGGCCTCCCCGGCGCCTCCGCCAGCGGCCTCTACACCGGCCCGCAGGTGGACAACCGCTACATCGTTCCGCGCTTCGTGGAGCGCACCTCGCAGGGTGTGCGGGAGTACGACCCGTACGCGAAGCTCTTCGAGGAGCGCGTGATCTTCCTCGGCGTGCAGATCGACGACGCGTCCGCCAACGACGTCATGGCGCAGCTGCTGTGCCTGGAGTCGATGGACCCGGACCGTGACATCTCGATCTACATCAACAGCCCCGGTGGCTCGTTCACCGCGCTCACCGCGATCTACGACACGATGCAGTTCGTGAAGCCGGACATCCAGACGGTCTGCATGGGCCAGGCGGCCTCCGCCGCCGCGGTCCTGCTCGCCGCCGGCACGCCCGGCAAGCGCATGGCGCTCCCCAACGCCCGTGTGCTGATCCACCAGCCGTCCTCGCAGACCGGCCGCGAGCAGCTCTCCGATCTGGAGATCGCCGCCAACGAGATTCTGCGGATGCGCACCCAGCTGGAGGAGATGCTGGCCAAGCACTCCACCACGCCGCTGGAGAAGATCCGCGACGACATCGAGCGCGACAAGATCCTGACCGCCGAGGACGCCCTCGCCTACGGTCTCGTCGACCAGATCGTGTCGACCCGCAAGAGCGCGGCCGGAGCGGCCGCCTGACGTCGGCCTTTGCCCCTTGGTGCGGTGGTTTCACACGGTCGCTGCCGTGTGAACCGCGCCAAGGGGGGCCCGAACGGGGGGCCAGGCAAGGTACCGTCGGATAGAGGCACCAGGAGCCGCTGAACCAAGCTGCTCCCAGGCGAAGGGGAAGCACCTCGTGGCACGCATCGGTGATGGCGGCGACCTGCTCAAGTGCTCGTTCTGCGGAAAGAGCCAGAAGCAGGTGAAGAAGCTCATCGCGGGACCCGGTGTGTACATCTGCGACGAGTGCATCGATCTCTGCAACGAGATCATCGAGGAGGAGCTCGCGGAGACCTCCGAGGTGCGGTGGGAGGAACTCCCCAAGCCGCGCGAGATCTACGAGTTCCTCGAGGGGTACGTCGTCGGTCAGGAACCCGCGAAGAAGGCCCTCTCGGTCGCTGTGTACAACCACTACAAGCGGGTCCAGGCGGGCGAGAACGGCGGCGCGCAGGGCCGGGACGACGGCATCGAGCTGGCCAAGTCCAACATCCTGCTGCTGGGCCCCACGGGCTCCGGCAAGACGCTCCTCGCGCAGACGCTGGCCCGCATGCTCAACGTCCCGTTCGCCATCGCCGACGCGACGGCGCTGACGGAGGCCGGCTATGTCGGCGAGGACGTCGAGAACATCCTGCTGAAGCTGATCCAGGCCGCGGACTACGACGTCAAGAAGGCCGAGACCGGGATCATCTACATCGACGAGATCGACAAGGTCGCCCGCAAGAGCGAGAACCCGTCGATCACCCGTGATGTCTCCGGCGAGGGCGTCCAGCAGGCGTTGCTGAAGATCCTGGAGGGCACCACCGCCTCCGTGCCGCCGCAGGGCGGCAGGAAGCACCCGCACCAGGAGTTCATCCAGATCGACACGACGAACGTGCTGTTCATCGTGGGCGGTGCCTTCGCCGGTCTGGAGCGGATCATCGAATCGCGGGCGGGCGCCAAGGGCATCGGCTTCGGCGCGACGATCCGTTCCAAGCGCGAGATCGAGGCGAGCGACCAGTTCCAGGAGGTCATGCCGGAGGACCTGGTGAAATTCGGGATGATTCCCGAGTTCATCGGCCGTCTCCCCGTGCTGACGTCGGTCCACAACCTGGACCGCGAGGCGCTGCTGCAGATCCTCGTCGAGCCGCGCAACGCGCTGGTGAAGCAGTATCAGCGCCTCTTCGAACTCGACGGTGTGGAGCTGGACTTCGACCGCCCGGCGCTGGAGGCCATCGCCGACCAGGCGATCCTGCGCGGCACCGGCGCGCGTGGTCTGCGCGCCATCATGGAAGAGGTCCTCCAGTCCGTGATGTACGAGGTGCCGTCCCGCAAGGACGTGGCCCGCGTCGTCATCACGGCGGACGTGGTCCGCAACAACGTCAACCCGACGCTGGTCCCGCGCGAGCCGCGGACGATCGGCAAGGGCGATGACGGACGGCACGAGAAGTCCGCGTAGCGGCAGGTGAACGCCGAAGGGGCGCCCAGCCAGTCAACTGGCCCGGCGCCCCTTCGCAGTTCGGGCACCTACTCCTTGACGCGGATTTCCTTGCGGAGATCCGTCGTGATCTTGGCAGCGGTGTCCTTGTCCACGTTTTTGGTGGCGTCGCCGGGGGACACCATCGCCATGGTGCTGTAGTCCGACCAGGCGCAGAACCAGTCGGTCTTCAACTTGCCGGACTTGGCGTCCTTGCCCTTGGCGGCCTGGCACTTCATGATGCCGTTCTCGAAGCCGGAGGGAGACACCTCCTCCGGTTCGCCGACCAGTTCGGTGTTCTGCTTCGAGTTCTCGGACGCGCTCTTCTTCAGCGTGGCGAAGAATGTGTCCAGCGCCTTGGCGGGGTCCTTGACCTTGCCGTAAGCACCGATATAGGTGATGCCCTTCGCCGTTGCCATGTCGGGCGCGGTGCTTGGATCGCTGGGGTCGAAATTGCTGAGATCCGCGGTCGAGTAGATCCCGGTGACGGCCTTGCCGTTCTCGATGCCGCTGGCCGTCAGTTCCTTCGTGGTCTTGTCGTCCTGCTTCGAGCCCGAGGTGTCACCGCCGAAGCGGTTGTACTCGCCCAACACCTTCGTCGGCGTGGTCAGCTTGTGCGGGCCGTCGTCGCTGAGCGTGTTGCCGCCCCCGCCCGACGTCAGGAAGTACGCCCCGCCCGCGATGACCGCCAGCGCCACGACGACGCCGCCGATGATCAGGCCGGTCTTCTTCTTCGGCTGGGCCGGGGGCATCGGCATCTGGCCGCCGTACGGGGCCTGGCCGTACGGGGCCTGGGGCTGCTGGCCGTACGGGCCCGGCTGCTGGGCCTGCGGGTAGCCGTAGCCCGGCTGGGGTTGCTGCGGAACACCTTGGGGGGCCTGCTGCGGGTACCCGTAACCAGGCTGGCCGCCCTGCGGAGGCTGGCCGCCGTACGGGCCCGGCTGCTGGCCGTACGGTCCGGGCTGCTGGCCGTACGGACCGGGCTGCTGGCCGTACGGGCCGGGCTGCTGGCCGTACGGGCCGGGCTGGCCCTGCGGGGGCTGGCCGCCGTACGGGCCCGGCTGGTTGTAGCTCATCTGTGGTGTCCCCTGTTCGTCATGCTTATGCGTTCCGAACATCCTGACGGAAGGTCCACCCGTGTGGAGCAACGGGAGTCACACCGTTACTCGACAAACCGGTTTCAATACACGACGGTGACGGCCCTAAACTGTCCCTCGTGACCGAGAACACTCAGCAGACGCCAGCCAGCAACCCCGAACTGCCGACCCAGTACGCACCGGCCGAGGTAGAGGGGAAGCTGTATGAGCGCTGGGTAGAACGTGGTTACTTCGAAGCCGACGAGCACAGCGAGAAGCCGCCGTACTCCATCGTCATCCCGCCGCCGAACGTCACGGGCAGCCTGCACCTGGGGCACGCCTTCGAGCACACGCTGATCGACGCCCTGGTCCGGCGCAAGCGCATGCAGGGCTTCGAGGCGCTGTACCAGCCCGGCATGGACCACGCCGGCATCGCGACCCAGAACGTCGTCGAGCGTGAGCTCGGCAAGGAGGGCAAGTCCCGCCACGACCTGGGCCGTGAGGCCTTCGTCGAGCGCGTCTGGCAGTGGAAGAACGAGTCCGGCGGCCAGATCTCCGGACAGATGCGCCGCCTCGGCGAGGGCGTCGCCTGGTCCCGTGAGCGCTTCACCATGGACGAGGGTCTCTCCACCGCCGTCCAGACCGTCTTCAAGAAGATGTACGACGACGGGCTGATCTACCGCGCCGAACGCATCATCAACTGGTGCCCCCGATGTCTGACCGCGATCTCCGACATCGAGGTCGAGTACCAGGACGACGACGGCGAGCTCGTCTCCATGACGTACGGCGACGGTGACGCGACCATCGTCGTCGCCACCACCCGCGCCGAGACGATGCTCGGTGACACCGCCGTCGCCGTCCACCCCGACGACGAGCGCTACAAGCACCTCGTCGGCACGCACATCAAGCTGCCGCTCACCGACCGTACGATCCCCGTCGTCGCCGACCACCACGTCGACCCGGAGTTCGGCACGGGCGCCGTCAAGGTGACGCCCGCCCACGACCCGAACGACTTCGAGATCGGTAAGCGCCACGACCTGCCGTTCCTCACGGTCATGGACGAGCGCGCGGTCATCACCGTCCCCGGGCCCTTCGAGGGACTCGACCGCCTGGAGGCCCGCTCCGCCATCGTCGGCGCGCTGCGCGCCGAGGGCCGGATCGTCGCGGAGAAGCGTCCGTACCTCCACTCCGTCGGCCACTGCTCGCGCTGCAAGACCACCATCGAGCCCCGGTTGTCCCTCCAGTGGTGGGTCAAGGTCGCTCCGCTCGCCAAGGCGGCCGGTGACGCCGTCCGCGACGGCAAGGTCAAGATCCACCCGCAGGAGATGGAGAAGCGGTACTTCGACTGGGTCGACAACCTCCACGACTGGACGATCTCGCGCCAGCTCTGGTGGGGTCACCGCATCCCCGTCTGGTACGGCCCGAACGGCGAGGTCGTCTGCGTCGGACCGGACGACGAGGCCCCCACGGGCGATGGCTGGACGCAGGACAGCGACGTCCTGGACACCTGGTTCTCCTCCGGCCTCTGGCCGTTCTCCACGCTCGGCTGGCCGGAGCAGACCGACAGCCTCGCGAAGTTCTACCCGAACTCCGTCCTCGTCACCGGCTACGACATCCTCTTCTTCTGGGTCGCCCGGATGATGATGTTCGGCCTGTACGTCAACGACGGTGTCCCGCCCTTCGAGACCATCGTTCTGCACGGCATGGTCCGTGACGAGTTCGGCAAGAAGATGTCGAAGTCGTTCGGCAACGTCGTCAACCCGCTCGACTGGATGGACAAGTACGGCTCGGACGCGCTGCGGTTCACCCTGGCGCGCGGTGCCAACCCGGGCGTCGACGTCCCGATCGGCGAGGACTGGGTCCAGGGCTCCCGCAACTTCGCCAACAAGATCTGGAACGCCACGCGCTTCGCGCTGATGAACGGCGCCACGATCGAGGGCGAGCTGCCCGACCCGTCGCAGATGTCCGCGACGGACCGCTGGATCCTGTCGAAGCTCAACAAGACCGTCGCCGAAGTCGACGCGTTCTACGACGACTTCCAGTTCTCCAAGCTCAGCGAGGCACTCTTCCACTTCGCGTGGGACGAGGTCTTCGACTGGTACGTCGAGCTGTCGAAGACCACGTTCTTCGCGGGCGGCGAGCAGGCGAAGGTCTCCGGCCGGGTCCTCGGCGAGGTCCTCGACGTGATGCTGCGGCTCCTGCACCCGGTCGTCCCGTTCGTCACCGAGACGCTCTGGACCACGCTGACCGGCCGCGAGTCCGTCGTCATCGCCGACTGGCCGAAGGACTCCGGCTTCCGCGACGCGGCCGCCGAGCAGGAGATCGAGCTCGTCCAGCAGGTCGTCACCGAGGTCCGCCGGTTCCGCTCCGACCAGGGCCTCCAGCCCGGCCAGAAGGTCCCGGCCGAGCTCACCCTGACCGGCACGGCGCTCGCCCCGCACGAGGCGGCCATCCGCCAGCTGCTGCGCCTGCAGCCCGCCGGTGACGGCTTCCACGCCACCGCGTCGCTGCCGGTCGCGGGCGCCACCGTCGCCCTCGACCTGTCCGGCACCATCGACGTGGAGGCCGAGCGCAAGCGCCTGACGAAGGACCTGGGCGCCGCCGAGAAGGAGAAGGCCCAGGCGGGCGCCAAGCTTGGCAACGAGGCGTTCCTGGCCAAGGCGCCGGACAACGTGGTGGACAAGATCCGTACCCGGCTCGCCAAGGCCGACGCGGACATCGCGCGGATCACCGCTCAGCTGGCGAACCTTCCGCAGAGCTGATGATCTGAGCGCGAAGCCCCCGTGCCCCTGACCGACCAGGGACACGGGGGCTTCCCCGTACCCGTTCCGGCGCCCGCGCCGCGCCCGGTCCGCGGCAGCGGCTCGTACGGCGTGTCCGGTGCCGGCCAGCCGTCCGCCCGGACTCCGGGGCGCGCAGCGCTCGGGCGCCGCAGTCGGGCTCGGAGGGCCGGGACCACCATGTGCCCCTGGGCGCGTCGTGCCGTCAGCGGCCCGGGCGGGCGATTCGTGAACGTTGCCGGGCCCCGCGCCGGATGTCCGTCCCGATCCGTAGACTGGGACCCGTGAGTGAGCCCCGCCCTTCAGACCGGCACGACGCGTCCGAGTCCGACGACACCTTCGCGGAGATCGTCGACGAAGCGACCCAACGCGACCCCGACCTGGCGGTGATCGAGGCCGGCAGCCGCACCCTGCGCACGGTCTCGGGACCGGTCCCGGGTGACGAGGTCCCCGCCCGACCCGCCGACCCGGAGGTGGACAAGGCGCTGCGCGCGGTGGAGCAGGAACTCGCCGGCCGCTGGGGCGAGACGAAGCTCGAACCGTCCGTGTCGCGGATCGCCGCACTGATGGACGTGCTCGGCGAGCCGCAGCACGCGTACCCGTCGATCCACATCACCGGCACCAATGGCAAGACCAGCACCGCCCGCATGATCGAAGCCCTGCTCGGCGCCTTCGAGCTGCGCACCGGCCGCTACACCTCGCCGCACGTCCAGTCGATCACCGAGCGGATCAGCCTGGACGGTTCGCCGATGGACCCGGAGCGGTTCATCGAGACGTACAACGACATCAAGCCGTACGTCGAGATGGTCGACGCCCAGCAGCCCTACCGGCTCTCCTTCTTCGAGGTGCTGACCGGCATGGCGTACGCGGCCTTCGCCGACGCGCCGGTCGACGTCGCGGTCGTCGAGGTCGGCATGGGCGGCAGCTGGGACGCGACGAACGTGATCGACTCCTCGGTCGCCGTCGTCACCCCCATCTCGCTGGACCACACCGACCGGCTCGGCGCCACACCCGCCGAGATCGCCGGTGAGAAGTCCGGGATCATCAAGCAGGACGCCACCGTCATCCTGGCCCAGCAGCCGGTCGACGCCGCGCAGGTCATGCTGAAGAAGGCCGTCGAGGTCGACGCCACGGTCGCTCGCGAGGGCATGGAGTTCGGCGTCGTCTCCCGCGAGATCGCGGTCGGCGGCCAGCTTCTGACGCTGCGCGGACTCGGGGGCGAGTACGAGGAGGTCTTCCTCCCGCTGTACGGCGCTCACCAGGCGCACAACGCGGCGGTGGCACTCGCCGCGGTCGAGGCGTTCTTCGGCATCGGCGCCGAGCAGCCCGGCTCGCTCGACATCGACACGATCCGCCGGGCCTTCGCCTCGGTCCGCTCGCCGGGCCGCCTCGAAGTCGTCCGGAGCAGCCCGACCGTCGTGCTGGACGCGGCCCACAATCCGGCGGGCGCCCGCGCCACCGCCGACGGGCTGTCCGAGGCGTTCGGCTTCTCCCGGCTGATCGGCGTGGTCGGTGCGAGCGGCGACAAGGACGTCCGGGGGCTCCTCGAAGCCTTCGAGCCGATCTTCGCCGAGGTCGTCGTCACCCAGAACTCCACGGGCCGCGCGATGGACGCCGACGAACTGGCCGCTGTCGCGGTCGAGGTCTTCGGCGGCGACCGCGTCCAGGTCGAGCCGCGCCTCGACGACGCGCTGGAGGCGGCGATCACCCTCGCCGAGGAGGAGGACGAGTACGCGGGCGCCGGCGTCCTGGTGACCGGCTCCGTGATCACGGTCGGCGAGGCCCGGCTGCTTCTGGGAAGGCATTGACCCTGTGCGTACGCTCTGCGCGTCGACACTGATCGGCGAATTCTTCGTGATCGGTTTCGCCGGACTCGTCGCCATGAAGTCCGACGACCTGTCGAACACCACTGTCTGGACGGTCTGCGGCATCGGCATGCTGCTCTCCGTCCTGCTCTGCGGGATGATCACCCGCCCCGGCGGCACAGCCCTCGGCTGGGCGCTCCAGGTGGCACTGGTCGCCAGCGGGTTCGTCGTCCCGATGATGTTCATCCTGGGGCTGGTCTTCGGCGGACTGTGGTGGGCCTCGGTGCACTACGGTCGCAAGGTCGACGAGGCGAAGGCACGCTGGGCGGCGCAGGCGGCGACCGAAGCCTCGGCCGGCGGCTGAGAGTCTGTCGGGTGACCTCTGATCGGGCGGACGCGGCGTGGCACGCACGCTTCCGGCGTTGCCGAAATGCCCCGAGCTCTCAGCTTCGTTCGAGCAGGGGAGACCCCATCCGAGGACCTTCCGGCGCCTTGGAATCGCACGCACCACGCCGCGTCCGCTCTCCGATCGAAGGTCACCCGACAGGCTCTGAAACCTGAAGCCGGGCACGTCGGGCAAACCCGGCCGCCGGCCCGTCTCCGTGCCCCTGTAACCTCGCCTCACCGCACCCGCATGCCCTCAAGGAGCCGCACATGACTCAGCGCACCCTCGTCATTCTCAAGCCCGACGCTGTCAGGCGTGGGCTGATCGGCGAGATCGTCGGCCGGATCGAGCGCAAGGCCGGCTGGCAGGTCACCGCGCTGGAGCTGCGCACGCTCGACCGTGCGACCCTGGAGCAGCACTACGCGGAGCACGTCGGCCGCCCGTTCTACGAGCCGCTCGTCGAGTTCATGCAGTCCGGCCCCGTCGTCGTCCTGGTCGTCGAGGGCGAGCGGGTCATCGAGGGCGTCCGTGCCCTGGCCGGCCCGACCGACCCGATCGCCGCCGCGCCCGGCTCCATCCGTGGCGACTTCGGCACGATCACCCGCGAGAACCTCATCCACGCCTCGGACTCCGAGGAGTCCGCAGAGCGAGAACTGAAGCTGTTCTTTCCGGGGCTTTCCTGACCTCGAATCAGCCAAACAGCGCTCATGCCCCGGGGCGACCGAAGTAATTCGGTCGCCCTTCGGCATAGGGTCCCCGATCGCGGGAACGCATCCCTCCGACGTAACGTCACCATGAGTGGAACGGCCACCCGTTCCGCCCACAATGGCGAAGGACCCTCGCGCGGTGTCCGTGAACACGGCACTACGATGGAATCTTCCACGCCTGCAGCGCTCACCTCGCCTACCAAAACAAGCCATAACCGCTTCTTGGGAAGGCCCGACGCATCCTCATGGGGAACAAGGGGAACTCAATGTCGTTCATCGGCCGTGACATGGCTATCGACCTAGGGACTGCCAACACGCTGGTGTACGTCAGGGGGCGCGGCATCGTTCTGAACGAGCCGTCCGTCGTGGCCATCAACACCAACACCGGCGGCATTCTGGCGGTCGGTTCCGAGGCCAAGAAGATGATCGGGCGTACACCGGGCAACATCGTTGCCGTACGGCCCCTGAAGGACGGTGTGATCGCCGACTTCGAGATCACGGAGCGGATGCTCCGCTACTTCATCCTGAAGATCCACAAGCGCCGCTACCTGGCCCGCCCGCGGGTCGTCGTCTGCGTGCCCTCAGGCATCACCGGGGTCGAGCGACGCGCCGTCATCGAGGCGTCGACGCAGGCCGGGGCGCGGCAGGTGCACATCATCGAGGAGCCCATGGCCGCGGCCATCGGTTCCGGGCTGCCGGTCCACGAGGCCACCGGCAACATGGTGGTCGACATCGGTGGCGGCACCACCGAGGTCGCCGTGATCTCGCTCGGAGGAATCGTCACTGCCCAGTCGATCCGGGTCGCCGGTGACGAGCTGGACAACGCGATCATCCAGCACATCAAGAAGGAGTACTCGCTCCTCCTCGGTGAGCGCACCGCCGAACAGATCAAGATCACGATCGGCTCGGCGTACGACCTGGACAAGGACGAGCACACCGAGATCCGCGGCCGCGACCTGGTCTCCGGACTGCCCAAGACGGTCGTCGTCTCCGCCGCGGAGGTCCGCAAGGCCATCGAGGAACCGGTCAACGCGATCGTCGACGCGGTGAAGACCACGCTCGACAAGTGCCCGCCGGAGCTCTCCGGCGACGTCATGGACCGCGGCATCGTCCTCACCGGCGGCGGCGCGCTGCTGCGCGGACTGGACGAGCGGCTGCGCCGTGAGACCGGCATGCCGATCCACATCGCCGAGGACCCGCTGGACTCGGTGGCACTCGGATCCGGTAAATGCGTCGAGGAGTTCGAGGCGCTGCAGCAGGTGCTGGACGCCCAGCCCCGCAGGTAGCACCGGGAACGACAACACAGCGGTCCGCCGTACGGGCGCTGCCGCCCCATACGGCGGATCGTTGATATACAGGCACGAATATTCCGACGAGGAAGGCACGGCCGCCGCACGTGAGGGACACACGAGAGAGCCGGCTGCTCCTGGTGCTGCTGATCGCCATCGCATTCGCACTGATTACGGTGGACATCCGCGGCGGCGAGGAGTCACCGGTGGACGGCGCCCGGCGGGCCGCCGCAACGGCCTTCGGGCCGGTCGAGAACGGCGTTGCGGCAGCCGTCGATCCGGTGGGCAACGCCATAGGGGCGATCCGCGACTCCGGTGAACGGCACAACCGGATCGCCGCCCTGGAACAGCAGAACACCGCGCTGAAGACGAAGCTCGGCAGCGACGACCGCAACCGCAACCGGGTGCGCGAACTCGACAAGATGCTGAAGACGTCCGCCGCCGGGCAGTACGGCATCAAGGCTGCCGAGGTCATCGCCATAGGAGCGGCCCAGGGCTTCTCCTGGACCGTCACCATCGACGCGGGCTCCAACGACGGCCTCAAGCGCGACATGACCGTCATCAATGGCGACGGACTCGTCGGCCGTGTCACCACCGTCGGCCCGGACACCGCGACGGTGCTCCTCGCCAACGACCCCGACTTCACCGTCGGCACCCGGATGGAGAAGACCGACGAACTCGGCTTCGCCACCGGCCAGGGCGACCGCCCGCTCTCCGTTCAATTCCTCAACGGCAAGGCCCAGGTGAAGAAGGGCGACCGGCTGGTCACCTTCGGCTCCAGCAAGGACAAGCCGTTCGTGCCCGGAGTCCCGGTCGGCGAGGTGGTCCGCGTCGACCCGTCCGGCGGCGACCTCACCCGTACCGTCTATGTCCGCCCGTACGTCGGCTTCACCCGGCTCGACATCGTCGGCGTCGTCGTCCAGGCACCGCGCGAGGACCCGCGCGACATGGTCCTGCCGAAACAGCCCGCCAAACCGAAACCCACCCCGACCCCGACGGTCACCGTCACCATCTCGCCCAACGGTGACATCGTCGACACCAACGGAAAGGTCGTGGGGAACGTCAACGAGACCCCGAGCGGCAGTCCCAGTGGGAGTCCCAGCCCCACCGGCAACGCGGTCAACGAGCAGAGGTAGAGCTGATCCCCATGCGCTTCAACCGGACTCTGCTCTCCACCGTTCTGGTCGTGATCGCCCTGGTCGTCCAGGTCTCCGTACTCGCACGCCTCCAACTCCCCGGTGCCGTCCCCGATCTGCTGCTCCTCGTCGTCGTCGGCCTCTCCCTGGTGTACGGGCATGTGGCCGGCGCCCTGATCGGCTTCGGCGCGGGGCTCCTCACCGACCTGGCGCCGCCCGCCGACCACGCCGCCGGGCGTTACGCCATGGTCCTGTGCATCATCGGCTACGCCGCCGGACTCGCCCGGCCGGAGAACGGCCGGCTCAAGTCCGCGTTGGCCCCGATGACCGTGGTCGTGGCCGCCGCGATCGGGTCCACGCTGCTGTACGCCCTCGTCGGCGCCCTCGTCGGGGACACCGCCGCCCGTCATGTCGGCCTCGGCGGCCTGGTGTTCACCGCCGCTGTCTACGATCTGCTTCTCGCGCCGTTCACCGTTCCACTGATCATGGCGCTCGCCAGACGCACCGAGAACGACTCGATCTCCGAGCCCTCCGGCGGAGACGTGGCCTCGGGCTGGCTCTCCTCCGGCACCGGACTCAGGATCGGCAGCCAGCGCGGCGGACTGCGGGTGAGGGTCGCCCGCAACCGGTCGGCACGGGCCGGACGGATCAAGGGAGCCAAGCGACTGTGAGGCTGTATCTCCCGGGGGGCACCCCCCGGACACCCGGCCCGACCACCGGGGGCGCCCCGTGAGCAACATTCCGGAGACGGGCCGGACCCAGCGGGTCCAGATCAGGCTCATCGTCATCCAAGTCCTCGTCTTCTCCCTGCTGCTGACACTCGGCGGCCGCCTCTGGTACCTCCAGATCCGCAACGGCCGGGAATACACCGACGAGGCGAGGAGCAACCACGTCCAGCAGGTCGTCCAGCCCGCCGTCCGCGGCTCCATCCTCGACGCCCGCGGCGTGCCCCTCGCCGACAACGAGACCCGCCTCGTCGTCTCCGCCAGCCGCACCGAGCTGCTGAAGATGGACGACGACGGCAAGGGCGTTCTGATCCGGCTCGCCGATGTGCTCGGCATGAAGCCGAAGGACGTCCTCGACAAGGTCCGCCTCTGCGACGCGAAGACCCCGCAGCCCTGCTGGAACGGCTCGCCGTACCAGCCGATCCCGGTCACCGACGAGGCCACCACCCAGCAGGCCCTGCAGATCCGCGAACGCGCCGAGGACTTCCCCGGCATCACCGCCGAACCCACCGCCGTACGCCGCTACGCCTCGCCCGGCAAGGCCAACACCGCCCAGGTCCTCGGCTACCTCTCGCCCGTCACCGACGAAGAGATCACCAAGGCCCAGAACACCAACTCGCCGTACCTCCGCTCCGACCAGGTCGGCCGTTCCGGCCTGGAGCGCACGTACGACAAGGAGTTGCGCGGCAAGGCCGGCGTCACCCGCTACGAGGTCGACAACCTCGGCCGGGTCATCGGCCAGGCGAAGAACGACGAGGCGGAGCCCGGATCGAGCGTCGTCACCTCCATCGACGCCCGGGTCCAGGCCGTCGCGGAGTACGAGCTCAACGAGGCCATGAAGACGGCCCGTAAAACCTTCGACAAGAACACCAACCAGAACTACAAGGCCGACTCGGGCGCCGTCGTCGTCATGGAGGCCAAGACCGGCCGGGTCGTCGCGATGGCGTCCAACCCCGACTACGACCCCAACGCCTGGGTCGGCGGCATCTCGGGCAAGGACTACGCCCGGATGACCAGCAAGAAGTCCAACTATCCGCTGCTCAACCGGGCCATCCAGGGCCAGGCCGCACCGGGCTCGATCTTCAAGGTCGTCTCGACCGCGGCATCCGTCAACGCGGGCTACTCGTTCGACGGCCGCTACAACTGCGGCAGCTCGTACAGCGCCGACGGCCAGGTCTACAAGAACTTCGAATCGCAGAGCCACGGCCCGATCACCCTGGGTCAGGCGCTCGAGGTCTCCTGCGACACCGTCTTCTACGCCCTCGGCCACCAGCAGTGGCAGAAGGACGGTGGACTCAAGCCCAAGAAGAACCCCAAGGACTGGTTCTTCAAGACCGCCCACCAGTTCGGCCTGGGCAAGGAGACCGGCATCGACCTTCCCAACGAGGTCACCGGCCGGATCCCCGACCGCCAGTGGAAGAAGGACTTCTGGAAGGCCAACAAGGACGCCTGGTGCGAACAGGGCAAGCAATGGCCCAAGAAGAAGGACTTCAACACCGTGCTCGCCCACGAGAACTGCCTCGAGGGCATGAAGCTGCACGCCTATGACGCGATCAACTACTCCATCGGCCAGGGCGACACCCTCGTCACCCCGATCCAGATGGCGACCGTCTACGCCGCAATCAGCAACGGCGGCACGCTCTACGACCCGACCGTCGGCAAGGCGATCATCAGCCCCGACGGCAAGAACGTCCGCATGATCGAGCCCCATTCGCACGGCAAGCTGCCGGCCAGCGCCAAGACCCTGAAGCAGATGGAGGGGGCGCTGGCGGGCGTCGCGACCCGCGGTACCGCCGCCTGGCGATTCGGCGGCTGGCCGCAGGACAAGATCCCGATGCACGCCAAGACGGGCACGGCCGAGGTCTACGGCAAGCAGACGACCTCCTGGTTCGCCACGTACACCAAGGACTACTCGATCGTCATGACGATCTCCCAGGGTGGTACGGGCTCCGGCGCCTCCGGGCCCGCCGTCCGCAACATCTACGACGCGATCTACGGACTCGACGACTCCGGCAAGCAGGACCTCAAGAAGGCGCTGCTGGCCGCCCCGCAGAAGTCCCTGCCCAAGATCGAGCGCGACGGCTCGATCGACGCCCCGACGATCAAGCCCTACGACCCGAACTCGCAGAAGACCCCGGAGGAGCAGACGCTCGCCGCGGCGCTCGGGAGGCGCGACTGATGGCCGGCTTCTCCGTCTCCCGGTACGCCCCCGACCGCGGCATCTGGGGCAGACTCACCGCCCGCGACTCCGTCGTGCGCCGACTCGACTGGCCGATGCTCGGCTCCGCGGTCGCGCTCTCCTTCATCGGCGCGGCCCTGGTCTACTCGGCGACCCGCGGCCGGGACTCCCTCAACCACGGCGACCCGTACTACTTCCTGCTGCGGCACGCCCTCAACACCGGCATCGGCTTCGCCCTGATGGTCGGCACGATCTGGCTCGGCCACCGCACCCTGCGCGGCGCCGTCCCGGTCCTTTACGGCCTCTCGGTTCTCCTGATCCTCGCGGTCCTCACCCCGCTCGGCGCCACCGTCAACGGTGCCCACGCCTGGATCATCATCGGAGGCGGCTTCTCCCTGCAGCCGTCCGAATTCACCAAGATCACCATCATTCTGGTGATGGCGATGGTCCTCGCCGCCCGCGTCGACGCCGGCGACCAGCAGTACCCCGACCACCGGACCGTCGCCAAGGCAATCGGTCTGGCGCTTGTCCCGATGGTGATCGTCATGGGGATGCCGGACCTCGGCTCCGTGATGGTCATGGCCGTCATCGTGCTCGGCGTGCTCCTGGCCTCCGGCGCGTCGAACCGCTGGGTCTTCGGACTCCTCGGCGCCGGCGTGGCCGGAGCCGTCGCCGTCTGGCAGCTCGGCCTGCTCGACGACTACCAGATCGCCCGCTTCGCCGCCTTCGCCAACCCGGCGCTCGACCCGGCGGGCGTCGGCTACAACACCAACCAGGCCCGCATCGCCATCGGCTCCGGCGGACTCACCGGCACCGGCCTCTTCCACGGCACCCAGACCACCGGCCAGTTCGTTCCCGAGCAGCAGACCGACTTCGTCTTCACCGTCGCCGGCGAGGAACTCGGCTTCCTCGGTGCCGGACTGATCCTCGTCCTCCTCGGCGTCGTCCTGTGGCGCGCCTGCCGGATCGCCCGCGAGACCACCGAGCTCTACGGCACGATCGTCGCCGCCGGAATCATCGCCTGGTTCGCCTTCCAGGCGTTCGAGAACATCGGGATGACGCTCGGCATCATGCCGGTCGCCGGACTCCCGCTGCCGTTCGTGTCGTACGGAGGGTCATCGATGTTCGCCGTCTGGGTGGCCATCGGACTGCTCCAGTCGATCCGGGTGCAGCGGCCGATGTCGGCGTAGGCGTGTCCTCGCCGCGTGGGAACGGACTCGATCGCGATGCGAGCGTCTGGATTCAGTTCGTGACTCCTCCGCCCCGCGAACGGGGCGGCTTCTCACTCGGTTCAGATGAACCTCCTGGCGGCCAAGCGCTGACCGCTGCCCGCGGACAGGTGTACAACTGAGAACACGCCTCAGCGTCGCTGCGGGTGAAGCCGACGGTTCACTCGAAAGTAGGTCCGATGGCGGATTCGAAGCGTGAAATCGAGCGAAAGTACGAAGCCACCGTCGATACCCGGCTTCCCGATCTGACCCGGGTGGCCGGCGTCGCGGCCGTGGACCACCGCGGCGTCACGGAGCTGGACGCCGTCTACTACGACACCGAGGACCACCGGCTCGCGGCCGACGCGCTCACCCTTCGCCGCCGCACCGGTGGCGCCGACGCCGGCTGGCACCTCAAATTCCCGGTCGCCTCCGGGATCCGCGACGAGATCCGGGCCCCGCTCTCCGACACCCTTCCGAACAGCCTCGCAGGGCTGCTGCGCTCCCGGGTCCGCGAGACGGAGCTCGTCCCCGTCGTCCGGCTGCTCTCCACCCGGGACGTCCACCACCTGCTCGACGCCGACGGCACGCTGCTCGCCGAACTCAGTGTCGACGAGGTCCGGGCCGAGCGGCTCACAGGCGGCAGCGGCACCGCCGCCTGGACCGAGATCGAGGTCGAACTCGCCGACGACCAGGACCCCGCCTTCCTCGACGCCGTCGAACGCCGGCTGCGCAAGGGCGGCGTACGTCCCTCCGCGGCGCCGTCCAAACTTGCCAGGGCCCTCGACGAGACAGCCCCGAAACGGAAGCAGCGCCCGAACGGGGACGGCAAGCCGCGGCCCCTGACGGCGGGCGACCACGTCCTGGCGTACGCACACGACCAGATCACGGCGATCGTCGCCCTCGACCCCGCCGTACGCCGCGATCTGCCCGACTCCGTGCACCAGATGCGGGTCGCCACACGCCG
This sequence comes from Streptomyces sp. NPDC051286, assembly GCF_044455345.1. Taxonomy (NCBI): domain Bacteria; kingdom Bacillati; phylum Actinomycetota; class Actinomycetes; order Kitasatosporales; family Streptomycetaceae; genus Streptomyces; species Streptomyces sp. NPDC051286. Next base: position 87,054 of record NZ_JBITER010000018.1, read on the forward strand.
GCTGCGCAGCGCCTTCAGGACGTACCGGAAGATCCTGGACCGGACGGTCACCGATCCGATCGGTGACGAGCTGAAGTGGCTGGCCGCGGAGCTCGGCGTCGACCGGGACCAGGAAGTCCTCGACGAACGGCTCCGCACCCGGATGGCGGACCTGCCCCGCACCCTCGTCCTCGGCCCCGTCCGCAGCCGCCTGCGCATCTGGTCCACCGCCCGCCGCTCAGGTTCCCGGCGCCGGACCGTCGGCGTACTCGACGGGAAGCGGTATCTGGCGCTCCTCGACACACTCCACGCGTTCCTCGCCGACCCGCCGCTGCTGCCGGGCGCGGACCGCGGCCCGCGGGACGCCCTGCCGCGCGCCGTCCTGAAGGACTACGCGCGGCTGGCCACCCGGATCGGCCACGCCCTGGACGTCCCCGCGGGCCAGAGCCGGGACGTGGCGATGCACGAGGCCCGCAAGGCCGCCAAGCGGGCCAGGTACGCGGGGGAGGCGGCCACCCTCGCGCTGGGCAGGCCCGCCGAGAAGTTCGCCAAGCGGATGAAGGCCGTACAGACCGTGCTCGGCGACCATCAGGACAGCGTCGTCGCCCGCGAAGCCCTGCGCACCGTGGCCGCCCAGGCGCACGCCGAGGGGGAGTCCACCTTCACCTGGGGTCTGCTGTACGGGCGGGAGGAGGCGGACGCGGCCGCCCGCGAACGGGAACTGCCCGGGGTGTGGGAGCGGGCCTCCCGGCCGGAATTGCGGTCGGAGCTGACAAGCTGAGCGCCGGGGTACGCTGGATGGTCACCACTGCCGGCTCCCGAAAGTTCGCGATGTCTGTCGATTCGGTCTTCCCACAGCTCGAAGCTCTGCTCCCGCATGTGCAGAAGCCCATCCAGTACGTCGGCGGTGAGCTCAACTCCACCGTCAAGCCGTGGGACGAATGCGACGTCCGCTGGGCGCTCATGTACCCGGACGCGTACGAGGTCGGGCTGCCCAACCAGGGCGTCATGATCCTGTACGAGGTGCTCAACGAGCGCCAGGGCGTCATGGCCGAGCGCACGTACAGCGTGTGGCCGGACCTCGAAGAGCTGATGCGCGAGCACAAGGTGCCGCAGTTCACCGTGGACAGCCACCGCCCGGTGAAGGCGTTCGACGTCTTCGGGCTGAGCTTCTCCACGGAGCTCGGCTACACCAACATGCTCACCGCCCTCGACCTCGCCGGCATCCCGCTGGACGCCAGGGACCGCGGTCTCGACGACCCGATCGTCCTCGCCGGCGGCCACGCGGCGTTCAACCCCGAGCCGATCGCGGAGTTCATCGACTGCGCGGTCATCGGCGACGGCGAGCAGGCGGTCCTGGAGATCACCGAGATCATCCGCGCCTGGAAGGCGGAAGGCCGGCCCGGCGGGCGCGAGGAGGTGCTGTTCCGCCTCGCGCGGACCGGTGGCGTCTACGTCCCGCGGTTCTACGACGTCGAGTACCTCCCGGACGGCCGTATCGGCCGCGTCGTGCCGAACAAGTCGGGCGTGCCGTGGCGCGTGTCCAAGCACACCGTCATGGACCTCGACGAGTGGCCGTACCCGAAGCAGCCGCTCGTCCCCCTCGCCGAGACCGTCCATGAGCGGATGTCCGTCGAGATCTTCCGCGGCTGCACCCGCGGCTGCCGTTTCTGCCAGGCCGGCATGATCACGCGCCCCGTGCGGGAGCGAAGCATCACCGGCATCGGCGACATGGTCGAGAAGGGTCTCAAGGCGACCGGCTTCGAAGAGGTCGGCCTCCTTTCGCTCTCCTCCGCGGACCACAGTGAGATCGGCGACATCGCCAAGGGGCTCGCGGACCGGTACACCGAGGACAAGATCGGCCTCTCGCTGCCCTCCACCCGCGTCGACGCGTTCAACGTCGACCTGGCCAACGAGCTGACCCGCAACGGCCGCCGTTCGGGTCTCACGTTCGCCCCCGAGGGTGGCTCCGAGCGCATGCGCAAGGTCATCAACAAGATGGTCTCGGAGGAGGACCTCATCCGGACGGTTGCCACCGCGTACGGCAACGGCTGGCGCCAGGTGAAGCTGTACTTCATGTGCGGCCTGCCCACCGAGACCGACGAGGACGTCCTCCAGATCGGCGACATGGCGGTCAATGTGATCGCCAAGGGCCGCGAGGTCTCCGGTCAGAACGACATCCGCTGCACCGTCTCCATCGGCGGCTTCGTACCCAAGCCGCATACCCCGTTCCAGTGGGCCCCGCAGCTGAGCGCCGAGGAGACCGACGCCCGGCTGGAGAAGCTGCGCGACAAGATCCGCGGCGACAAGAAGTACGGCCGCTCGATCGGCTTCCGCTACCACGACGGCAAGCCCGGCATCGTCGAGGGCCTGCTCTCGCGCGGCGACCGCCGTGTCGGCTCGGTCATCCGCGCCGTCTACGAGTCCGGCGGCCGCTTCGACGGCTGGCGCGAGCACTTCTCGTACGACCGCTGGATGGCGTGCGCCGAGAAGACGCTCCCCGAGTTCGGCGTGGACGTCGACTGGTACACCACCCGCGAGCGGACGTACGAGGAGGTCCTGCCCTGGGACCACCTGGACTCCGGCCTGGACAAGGACTGGCTCTGGGAGGACTGGCAGGACTCGCTCGACGAGACCGAGGTCGAGGACTGCCGCTGGACCCCGTGCTTCGACTGCGGGGTGTGCCCTCAGCTCGGCCTGGACATTCAAATCGGTCCGACGGGCAAGAAGCTGCTCCCGCTCTCCGTCAAGAAGTAGCCGTGACCAGCGGGGATGCCGTCCGACGGGTGGCTGAGACGCTCGCTGGGATGAGCGAGGGGGAGCGGGCTGAGATCCTTGGGAGGCCCGGAACGAAGGGGCGGGAAGCGGCGCCGACGACGATCAGGCGTACGCCGCTTCTCGGTCCCCGCCGGGACTCGCGCATCGTCTCCGAGGTCGAGTGGGAATAGGCCAGTGGTGCCCTCCACGGCCCCTCGTGTTGTCTTCCTGCTCTGAAGACTCGGCGCTCTTGCCTGACCGCAGCGACGAGACCCGGCCCCTTCCGCCTCCCGCGAGGAGGGGAAGACTTTGCGCCAATCTTCCTGGTGAGGCATGGCCTGAGTACGCGTACTCAGGCATCGCGGGGCGGGCGCTATTACCGTCGCGGGAGTTGTGAGTGACGTCTGCTGACGGCTTCGCATGGGTTTTGCGGCAGCTTTCGGTGTGACTGACCGAGGGAGGGCATGTGTCCACGGGGGACAGCGGCTCATGGGTGTCGGGCATCTTCGAGGCGGCCAAGGACGCCGCCGCCGACGTGATGACGGAGCTGTCGTCGTTCACGAAGTTCCAGCAGCGCATCAATGAACTCATCCGGGACTTGGGGGAGTCCCCTGCCAGCGCCCACCAGGTCGGCACGGACCAGCCCGCCCGGGGGCATTTCGGCGGCGGTGAGGGCTCGTGGGGTTCGGCTGACGCCCTTGGCACCGCGCACGAGAAGGTGATCGGCGAGCTGGAGAAGCTGTCCAAGCTGCTGTCCGACTCGATCGAGGGCATGGGCCTGGCGGTTCTCGCCTCGCACAAGGGCTACGAGAACGTGGACACCGACGTGCGCGACCGGCTGCACGCCATCACCGCCGAGACGACGAAGAGCTTCGGCGGCAAGTATGTGCCCGACCTGCCCAAGCAGGCGGCGGGCGACGAGCACGGCGGACAGACCACGCAGCAGCCTGCGCCGGAGGCTTCGGGTAACGAGACGGCGGGAGGGATCTGATGGGCAACGACCCGTTCGCGGACATGTCGCACGAAGAGATGCTGGCCTGGCTCGACAAGGCCAATCCCGCCATCGTGCAGACAGGCGCGGTCAAGCTGCTGGCCGCCGCCAAGGAGATTGAGAAGATCGCCGAGGAGCTCAAGACCCGCCCGCAGTACGTGGAGTGGAAGGGGCAGGGTGCCGATTCCTTCCGCGCTTGGAGCGGGGACCTGGCCAACGCCACGCTGCGGATCAGCGACTACAGCGCTGACTCGGGGAACTTTCTCACGCATGCCGCCGATGCGATTGCCCGTACCAAGTCGTCCATCCCGCGTGATGACGGTGGCGCGCAGGCCAACATCGATGCGGCGAAGGCTGCGCCGAATGACCCTGATGCGGCCACCGTCCTTGCTAAGGCGACTGCGCAGAAAGAAGCCGTACGGCAGCAGGCAGCGGACGAGATGACGAAGCTGGGGCAGGCCTACCAGCAGTCGGCGGAACGGCTAACCGGGCTCAAGCCGCCGAAAGTGCCTCCGCCGCCGGATGCGATCGTGCCCGAGGCGGCGAAGCCGCATGGCACTGCCACCGAAAAGGCCTTTCCTGGCGCCGCCGGGGCGGCTGGGAGCAGTACAGCACCCGCGAGTCCAGGAGCAGGCGACCCAGTGGGCCCGGCCGAAACCCCTGCACGGACTTCAGACAACTCGTCCTCGTCGCACGTCGCCCCTGGAGCTTCAGCGCACCCAGTGGTCCCGGACACGAACCAGCCCTCGCGCATGGACATCGATTCCGTAGCGACCCTGCCAGAATCCGCCCAGCCCACACGAGGTGCGACGAGCGGCACGCCTCCAGTCTCCACCCCAACCCCGGGCGGTACATCGACCCCGGTGGTGCCGTTTCCGCCAACGGCTTCAGGCCTCGGCAGTCGCAATGGATTCGGAAGCGGTGCCACGAGGACGCCTGCAGTGCCCGCGACCGGGGCGACAGGTCCTGGCAGGAATCTGGGCACCGGACGGCCATTCGGCTCAACGGCTGAACCTACGCCCGGTCGGGGAGTGCCCGGCGGCACTGGGTACACGCAAGGGCGCCCCTTCCCTGTCTCGGGGCGTGGCCCTGCGGAAACTGTCCCCGGATGCACACCGGGCAGCTCCAGCGGGATCTACGGAGGCCGCCCCACTCCTCCCCCTACAGGTCGCACGCCTACGACAACGCCCTATCGGGGCACGGTCGTCGGGGCCGAAGGCGGCACCACGCGTACCCCACAGGGCAGGGCAACGGGGACACGTCAATCTGCTATGCGGCAGGGACCGCTGGGGCCACAGCAGGGAACCTCCGGTGGTCGGGGCTCCCCTGGGCAGAACGGCAGCGTTGTCGGGGCGAACCCTTCGCAGCCCCGCCGGTCCGGTGCCGCCGGCCGTGCCGTGCCCGGCAGTGCGACGTCCTCGCGCGATGGGATCGCGGGCGGAAAGCCATCCACGGCCAGCCGTCCGGCCAATTCCCGCACCACCAACGCTGCGGCCTCACCGGCCTCACAAGCGTCCCTCAGGCGGCAGGACAAGCGCAGGAACGACCGTTCGGGCCATGCCTTCGAGGATGAGGAGACCTGGCTGCCGGACCGGCGTCGTATCGTTCCACCGACCGTCGACTGATCCTTCGGAGAAAGCGGACAGATCTTTCATGCTCACCACCCGCGCGCGCACATGTCGCCTATCAGTAGCGGTATCCGCTGCCCTGGGACTACTGCTGGTGGGAGCCGCTGGCGCCCCGGCACACGCGGAGTCGGTGCGCGAGCAGGAGTGGTTTCTGGATGCCATGAAGGCCGATCAGATGTGGCAGACCAGCACCGGCAAGAGCGTCACCGTGGCCGTGATCGACACCGGAGTCAAGGCGGCCCACCCCGACTTGCAGGGAGCCGTCCTGCGCGGCAAGGACCTCGCTCCGGATGAACAGGGCGACGAGCAGACTGACTACGACGGACACGGCACGATCATGGCCAGCCTGATCGCCGGGACTGGTGCTCGCGCCGGCGGCAACGGAGCCTATGGACTCGCCCCCGGCGCGAAGATCCTTCCCGTCCGGCTGCCCCGCTCCGGCGTGACCAGCCAGGCCGAGGGCGACAAGCGGTTCAACAAGGCCGCCGCCGAGGCGATCCGGTACGCGGCCGATGAGGGCGCCAGCGTCATCAACATCTCCCAGGGCTTCCCCGTGGGCACCCCGCAGCTGGCTGCAGCCGTGAAGTACGCCCTGGGCAAGGGGTCGTTGATCTTCGCCGCAGTCGGCAACAGCGGCGCAGAGGGCAACGAAGTGGAATACCCGGCAGCAACCCCCGGCGTGGTCGGTGTCGCCGCGGTCGGCAAGGATCTCCGTAAGACCTACGAGTCGACGTTCGGCTCTCAGGTCGACATGGCCGCTCCAGGGGAGGAGATGGTGGCGGCATGCGTCGCCAAGTCGGGCCTGTGTGATTCACACGGCACCAGCGATGCCACTGCCCTCGCCTCCGCCAGCGCTGCTCTGATCTGGTCCGCCCACCCGAAGTGGACGAACAACCAGATCCTGAGGGTCATGCTCAACACCATCGGCGCCCCGGTCGACGGCTCCAAGCGCACCGACGCCATCGGCTATGGCATCGTCCGCCCACGCATCGCCTTGACCAAGCCGGGTGATCCAGGCCCGGCCGACACATATCCGTTGCCCGACTTCCCCGTTGAGGCGACCACAGCTCCTTCTCCGTCGGCGCCGGCCGCTGGTCATGGTCAGGACGGCGCCACGGCCGCGAAGGACGACGACGGGAGCACCCTGCTCGGGGTGGCTGTCGGCGCAGGCGCGGTCGTGCTGCTCGGCGCGGTGGCGACCGTGGTCCTCGTGCGGCGCCGACGGCGGACCGGACCGGTCGAATACGGGCCTGCGGCATCCGGTCAGGTTCCGCAGCCGGGCCAGCCGTACGGGACGCCGCCGATGGGTGGCTCGACCAGCCCCTACGGTCAGGGTTCTGCCGACGAGCGGCGATCTTTTAAGCCGTGACGGAGATGCACTGGCGCGTTCTGTGCACGGCGCTCGGAGTAGGTACGGATACGCAGGGCCGGTTTGAGTGATAAGGCGGACGTGACGCAGCACACCTGGCCTGTAACGTCTGTCGCGGCAACCTCACAACGCACAAACGGAAGTGGAACGGGGCTCTCCCGAGCCGGGCTCGGGACATGGGGGGGACGATCTCGCATGGCGTGGGACGAGTGGGAACAGCTCAAGGCAGACGCAGCTGGGCGCAGCGACTCTACGCACATGCAGATCGATAGCGCGTCGATCGACGGGGGTTACGGCCCCGGACCGACCGGCAGCGTGACCGGCGGCTTGAAGTCAAAGAAGGCCGCCTGGGTCGCTGCCGGGGAAGGTGTCGCCGACCAGCGCAAGCGTCTGAGCAAGGCGCTGACCGCACTGGCCGCGGGCCAGAAGGGCATCGGAGCGAACGCCGGCTGCCAGACAGCAGAGGCCCAGCGCACGGTCCACACCTCCTGGAACACCTATGCCAAGACCCTGGGCGAGAAGTGCGAGGACCTCCAGAAGATCCTCGACAAGGTCGGCCACGATCTGCTGCTGACCGACGAGTCTGTCAAGGACGAGCTGAGCAATCTCAGGACCAAGTACCAGGACGCGCCCGCCATGGGCGGCCACGAGGGAAGGTGACCCGCGCCATGGACTACACGACGCTCAAGGCCCTCAAACCGCCCGAGTTCACGGAAGCGGCCGACGGGTACCGGTCGCTCAGTGACAGCGCCAGCGCCTCCAAGGACGACCTCGACAACCGTGTGGCTGTCGGCATGCGCAAGGCCCTCAAGGGACAGGCCACCCACTCCGCATTGGGTGAGTTGAAGAGGCTGTCGGACAACTTCCACTACGTCCAGACCGAGTGCGGTCTGATCAGCACCGCCCTCGACGGGTTCGCCTACGAGATCGAGGCCGCGAAGAAGAAGCTGGACGCCGCGGTGGCCGACGCCGAGGCCGCCAAGTGCACGGTCAACGCCGACGGTTCGGTCAGTTACCCGCCCGGCGGGGACGAAGTCGACGGCAAGATCCCCGAAGGCGGAACGGCCAGAGGCCTGACCGAGGGCAGCGCGCAGGGGCTCGGCCGCCAGGCCGCGAACTTCGACCCCAACCCGAAGTACCGCCTCGCTCAGGAGTACGCGGACCGCATCGCCGAAGCGCTCAAAGAGGCTACCGAGGCGGACGAGAAGTGGGCCCCGAAGCTGAAGACACTTAAGGCCGACGACGATCTGACGGTCTCCGACCGTGACTGGGCCGACGTACAGACGGACACCAGCGGCGTCCGTAAGGCGGCCGACGCCTATCTCGACAGCATCAAAGGCCCGCCCAAGGAGGCCACTCCCGAGGACAACGCCAACTGGTGGAAGGGTCTCACGGAGGAACAGCGCGCCGACTACCTCGCCATGCACCCCAAGGAAGTTGGCGCAATGAACGGCCTGCCTTCGGAAGTCCGGGACGAGGCCAACCGCATCGTCTTTGCCGAGACCAAGGCCAAGTACGAGATGGACCTCGACTCGATGCCTGCCGAGCCGGCCAACAAGTACAAGATGATCAACACCATCAACGGGCCGGTCCAAGTCCACTCCGACGAGTGGATGTCGTGGAACGAGAAGTATGGAGACAGAAGGCAGAGCCTGGAGCAGAGCGTGGCAGGCATGCGTCAAATCCAGAGCCGGTTCGACCGGACCGGTGTCGATGGGCTGCCCGAGGCGTACCTGCTGGGCTTCGACCCTAAGGGCGAGGGGGACGGCCGTGTGATCATTGCCAACGGCAACCCCGACAAAGCCGACCATACTGCCGTCTACGTCCCCGGGACCTATGCCGGCATCGAGTCGATCGGTGAGGGTGACGACCATGGCGACCTCGGGCGCAGCGAACGGCTTTGGGTAGAAAGCCAGAAGCTCTCCCCCGGCAAGAACATCTCCACCATCACCTGGCTTGACTACAACGCGCCAGACAACATCGTCCCGGAAGCGACCCGTGGGCAGGCAGCGGCCGACGGCGGCGTGACACTTCGCGATTTCCTAACGGGCAACGATGTTGCGCACCAGCAGCAGACCGGCAGTAGAGCTCACACCACAGCTATCGGCCACAGTTACGGAAGCACGGTCGTCGGCGACGCAGCCCAGTCGGGAAGTTGGTCTGATGGCAAATTGGCTGATGACATCCTGGTCGCGGGCAGCCCAGGGGTACAGGCCGATCATGCGGCAGACCTGGGCGTTGGTGCAGATCACGTATGGGCCATGGGCGCCCCCTGGGATGATGAAGGCGTCCGGCAGGGAGGACGCTTGGTGGGGCTCGGAGATAACGGGAACATCCCCACTGACCACGCGTTCGGTGGAAACGTCATGAAGAGTGACTCGGGCGGCCACAGCGGCTTTTGGGACAACGATGGTCAGAAGGCGTCCCTCAGCCTGGAGAACCAAGCGCGAGTCATCACGGGAAGGTACGGAGATGTCGTTCTGGAGGACTGAAAGTCCCCAGCCCCGAAAGGCAGTGGCTGTTAGCGCTGGGCTGATGGGCGTGGTCGCGCTCGCACTGGTAACAGGCTGTTCATCTACCCAGGGGAGTGAGAACTCGTTGGGCTACGAGCCGAAGTCCCGGTCTACTGAGACAGTCAAGTCCGAGGTCGCGAAGCTATCTAGCGGGCTCGTCGATGCCATGAGAATCAAGGCCAAGGTCACTGAGCCGGGGCCGAGCGTGGCGCCCTGCGACTCTGGCGACAGCGACTCCGGGAAGCTGTATCGGGTTCGGCACTCTTGGTCGGCGTACGGGGTCGGTAACGATGTCTTGGGGAAGGGCATGGCCAACCTTCGGCAGTCCCTTCCCTCGCAAGGCTGGAAGATTGAGAAGGTTGGCGACGATGGCAGCCGGAACAAGAACATGCAGATCCTGACGGTCCACGAAGAGACGCGCAGTCAGGCAGAAATCACCTGGCTCAAAGGGCTTGACGGTAATGAGCCGCTAATTGAAGTCAACCTGTATTCAAGGTGTTTCCGGTCCGCATCCGGTTCCGGTCAAGAATGACGCGTAGGTCTGTGGCTGAGGTAAGTCCTTGCTGTAGACGCCTGCGGAACCTCGATGAACTCGTCGGCGCGGCGCACGGTGACACGCAGATCCAGATCTTCCCGGGCCCGGTTGATGGCGGTCTGGATGCGCTGGCCGTGCCTGCCGGAGTTCCTCAGGGTGACGAACGCGGGGGCCCCGGCTCCGATCGCCCGTCCGCCGATAGGGGATGAGGCAGCCGTCATGCCCTCTGCTGTCCCCTTCGGGGTGTGGGTGACCAGGAGCAGGGGGATACCCGCGTCCGTGATCGGCCGCAGGCTCCGCATGATGCGCTGCGCTGTGACAGGCGATGCGATGTCCTCGCCGGGAGCGAGCGCACCGATGATGTTGTCGAGCACGAACAGGCCCGGACGGATGTCCGCCAGGCCTTCGGCGATGCCCACCCAGTAATCGGAGTCTCTGGGGTCCTGGACGGGGAAGACCGTCACCGCGTCGTCGGGCACGGCACCGTGCAACCGCTCCTTCAGCTCCTCCGGAGCGCCGTCATCGGTCAGGCCGTAGACGATGTGGTCGAGCTTCCGGTGCACGGCCTGGCCGGGGAACGTCGGCTCGCCGTTGAGCAGGGCAATGCCGATGCCCGCGCTGAGCAGCGTCTTACCGGCCTTGGGTTCCCCGGACAGGACCGTGGGTGCGGGTGGTGAGGAGATCGCCGATGAGGAACGCGTCCTCGTACGGCACACGTTGGATCTGATGGAGCTGACGCCCCTTGTCCTTGATGGCTCCCAAAAGGATTTCAGTCCTTCCTGTGAGGCGCACACGGGTTCGCCAGTGCCCCCGCCGGTCGGCGGGACATGTGCCTCCTTCCTGTCTGTGGCTGGGCCGGAAAGAACGAGGGTTGGTTCAGGCGGGCGTCGCCGTGGTGTCGCAGGCGTGAGCGTCCCCGTCGATGAGAGGGAACGCGCAGGACTCGTAGGTCCAGATGATTCTGCTCGTGATGTTCAAGGGGGCGACCTCCTGGCGGTAGCCAAGCGCAGCGCGCTCGGCGGGTGAGTGGAAGTCGCGCGGTACCGTCCTGCGCTTTGGGATGCGTCCGGCTTCCCCTGCGAGCCCCTCGGCATCCGTCCCCGGCAGGGCGGGGGTGCCACCGATGGATGTAGTCCTGTTTCTTTCTGCCCTCAGATGGACACCCACATCCAGGTCGGCCCGACCGGCAAGAAGCTGCTTCCGCTGACGGTCGTCAAGTAACACCGGACATCGCGTCACATACAGCGTCACCGTCCGGGTGACAGCTCGGTGACGAAGGCCCGGCCCGGGAAACCCTGGGCTGGGCCTTTCGCGTCCTGTCTCCCATGGACCAGGAGAAGCAGCCCCACGGGTACGGCAGGCATCAGGCACCCGCGCACTACCAAACCGGCGACGGCTGCCTGACCACGCTCATCAGGATTCCGGTACGGGTCGTGGTGCTGGTCGTCGTCCTGCCCGTACGGATGGTCTGGGACGTACTCGTCGCCACCGCACGCGCCGCCGACCGGGCCCTGCTGCGCCCCCTGGGTCGGGCCCTGTCCTATCTGGGCAGGGCATTCGTGGTCGTCCCGCTGGTCTGGCTGTACGAGTCGGTCCTCACCCCGCTCGGGCACGGGCTGCGGTGGCTGGCCGCCGTGGTCGGGCAGGGGCTGCAGTGGCTGGGCGCGGCCGTCTTCGTGTGGCCGTGGGTGGCGCTGTGGCGGTATGTGGTCGTGCCCGTGGTCCGGTACGGGGTCGTGGCGCCGATGGTCTGGCTGTACAGGTGGGTGCTCACCCCGCTCGGGCACGGGCTGCGGTGGGTGTACCGCAAGCTGCTCACCCCCGCCGGACGGGGCCTCGCCACCGGCATCGGCTGGGTGCTCACCGCTGTCTTCGTGTGGCCGGTGGTCGGCGTGTGGCGGTATGTCCTGGTGCCGCTCGCGGCGGCCGTCGGCTGGTTGGTGGAGCATCTCGTCGTGGCGCCGCTGGCCTGGACGTACCGGGTACTGCTCACGCCGCTCGGCCGTGGCGTCGCGTGGCTGGCCGACGTGGTGGCGAGTGGTGTGGTCACAGCCGTGCGGGGGGTCGGGGCGGCCGTCGGCTGGTTGGTGGAGCATCTCGTCGTGGCGCCGCTGGCCTGGACGTACCGGGCGCTGCTCACGCCGCTCGGCCGTGGCGTCGCGTGGCTGGCCGACGTGGTGGCGAGTGGTGTCGTCACAGCCGTGCGGGGGGTCGGGGCGGCCGCCGGTTGGTTGGTGGAGCATCTCGTCGTGGCGCCGCTGGCCTGGACGTACCGGGCGCTGCTCGCCCCGCTCGGCCGCGAGATCGCCGCCGCGATCGGCGTCGCCTGGCGAATCGCCGGACACATCTCGCGGGCCGTCGGCCGCGGCCTTGCCTGGCTGGCGTGGCATCTCATCGGCGCCCCGATCTCCTGGGCGTACCGCACGGTGTGGACCCCGGTCGGCCATGTCGTGCGCGACGCGGTCTGGGCCCCCGCCAAGCGCGCCGCGGTCGAGGCGGGACGTGCGGCCCGCAGTGCGCTGCGCACCGCACGCGAGACCGTGCGGCAGGCCCGCCGCGACGCGTGGCGCGCACTGGTCGGCGGGGGTCCGGTCCCCGAGCCCCGGGAACCGGTGGGCCGCCTTGCGCGTACTCTGGGTAGTACAACGACTGTGCCCAGCGCGGCGCCCGAACCCGAGATCTCCCTGCGCAAGCAGGGGTGAGCCGGACCGGACACCCCCGGGCCACTCCGTATTTCGAGGGCGGCGTGCCACCGCGTCCGCTCCGCACCGAGGAGAAGAACCACTGGGCAAGCGACAGCCCGAAGGCCCGCCGCCCGCACCGGCAGTGCAGCGCATCCGATTGCGCTACACCAAGCGCGGCCGCCTCCGGTTCACCAGCCACCGCGACTTCCAGCGCGCTTTCGAGCGGGCGCTGCGGCGCGCCGAGGTGCCCATGGCCTACTCGGCGGGCTTCACCCCGCACCCCAAGGTTTCGTACGCCAATGCCGCACCCACCGGCACGGGCAGCGAGGCCGAGTTCCTGGAGATCGCCCTCACCGAGCCGCGGGACCCCGACACGTTGCGCACCCTGCTCGACGCGTCGCTCCCGGACGGCCTCGACATCACCGACGCGGTGGAGGCCCGCACCTCGGGTCTCGCCGACCGGCTGACCGCCTCCGTGTGGGAGATGCGGCTTGACGGGGTCCCCTTCGAGGACGCCGAGAAGGCCGTCGCCGGATTCCTCGGCGCCGAGACCGTCGAGGTCCAGCGCCGTACGAAGAACGGCATGCGGACCTTCGACGCCCGTGCGGCCGTCGCCGGTCTCGAGGCCGTCGACCCCGGCGCTGATAGGCCGGTGGACAAGCCCTGTGCGATACTGCGGCTGGTTGTTCGGCACGTGACACCTGCCGTGCGACCTGACGACGTCCTGTCCGGTCTCCGCGTTGTGGCCGACCTGGCGCCGCCGGTCCCCGCAGCGGTGACCAGGCTGGCGCAGGGGCTCTTCGACGAGGAGTCCGGCACGGTGACCGACCCGCTCGCGCCCGACCGCGAGGCAGCCCCGGCCGTGCCATCCACGGCCACCGGGACCGCTGTCGCGACGGCGCCGGAAGGTGCAGGTTCCGCGTAAGGCGGTCGTTGTAGCGCAGCCCTCGGGCTCGGGAGCCACCTGGGCCGGGCCGCGCGCTGACCCATAAGACTTTCGCCAGGCCGTACGCACATCACGGACGGAACCGGCGAGCCAGACATTAAGCTCCCGTGCGGCGCCCGCGCCCCGGACGGCGGTACCGCGTTCTGCATGCGGACCGTGCCGGACCGGAATCAGGCGCGGCGCCCGGGAGCGTGACGGGAGAACCGCCCGCATGCTCGAACCGATCGAACCCGGTACGTCCGGGAACGCCGAAGAGAACAACACCCCCGGTGACAAGCTGCCGCCGCGCCGCAGGCGCCGTGCAGCGTCCCGCCCGGCAGGCCCGCCGTCCGCGGCTGCCATGGGCGCGGAAGCCGCCGAGGCAGTCGCGCCGGCCATACCGGCCGTTGACGCCGAAGCGTCCGGCACCGTTGCCGCCGAGGCGGAGGCCGCTCCGGCGCCGCGTGCGCGTCGCCGTGCGACGCGCAAGGCCACGGCTCCGGCTGGTGCCCCGCAGGCCGCCGAGGCAGTCGAGGCCGTCGAGGTGGAGAAGCCTGCCGAAGCCGCTGCTCCCGCCGAGGCGCCCCGTGCGCGTCGTCGGGTGACCCGCAAGGCAACCGCTCCCGCGGGTGCGCCGAAGGCCGAGGAGACCCCCGAGGCTGCTGCGCCCGCCGAGGCCGCAGAGCCCACTGAGGCCGCTCCGGCGCCGCGTGCGCGTCGCCGCGCGACACGCAAGGCCACGGCTCCGGCCGGTGCCCCGCAGGCCGCCGAGGTCGTCGAGGCGGCGCCGGTCGTTGAGACCGCAGCTCCGGTCGAGGCGCCCGTCGCCGAGCCCGTCGAGGCCGTCACCCCGCGTGGCCGTACCCGCCGCCGGGCGTCCGCTCCGGCGGGTGCCCCGCAGCCTGTGTCGGGCGACACCACGAGCGCCGAGATCGTCGAGCCCGTGGCGGCCGCGGAGGCCGTACAAATCACCGAGACCGCAGAGGTTGCCGAGCCGGCTGCCCCGCGCGGTCGTCGTCGGGCCTCCCGCAAGGCCACCTCGCCCGCGGGCGCCCCGCAGGCTGCCGAGATCGTCGAGCCCGTCGCGCCGGTGGAGGCCGTGGTCGAGACCGAGGCCGCCGAGGAGCCGGTCGCCGAGCCGGAGGAGGAGACCGAGGCCGCCGCGCCGCGTGGCCGTCAGCGCCGCCGGGTCACCGCCCCCGCAGGCCGGCCGGAGTTCACCGGCAACGTCGAGGAGCCTGCCCGCAAGAGCCGTCGGGCGACGCGTCCCGCCGTGGCCGTCTTCCAGGCGCCGGTCTTCGCCGAGCCGATGTTCCAGACCCCGGAGACCGCCGCTGCCGCCGCTGCGGCCGCTGGTCCCGCGTACTACGACGAGGCCGAGGAAGAGCTCGAGACGGCCGAGGAGACCCCGTCGGCCGAAGAGGCGGCTCCGGCCGCCGAGGCCGCACCGCAGGCCGGTTCCCGTCGCCGTCGCCGCCGTCGCGGTGAGGCCGCCGAGGCCGAGCCGGTCGCCGACCGGGCGCCCGCCCCTGCCGCCCCGGTGGAGGAGCACGCCGAGGACGAGCTCGAGGCGGAGGCCGAGGGCGAAGCCGAGCACGAGGGCGAGGAGTCGGACGAGTACGGGGACCGTCCTTCGCGTCGTCGCCGTCGCGGTGGCCGTCGTCGCCGCCGCGGTGAGCCCAGCGAGGCGGACGAAGCCGCGGAGCAGCTCGCCGACGAGCACGCCGCCGACACGTCCGAGGACGAGCACGAGCGCGGTCACGAGGCCGACGAGGAGGAGGAAGAGGACCACGAGGCGGCCGCCCCCGGTTCCAGCAGCAGCCGTCGCCGTCGTCGTCGCCGCCGTCGCAGTGGTGACGTGTCGCCCGAGGCCGAGTCCGGCACGGACGACCCGGAGCGTACGGTCGTCAAGGTCCGCGAGCCGCGGGAACGGCGTGGGAAGGAAGCGGCCGAGCGTGAGCCCGGCACCGGCTTCGACGAGGTCCAGTCCATCAAGGGCTCGACCCGTATGGAGGCGAAGAAGCAGCGCCGTCGTGAGGGCCGTGAGCAGGGCCGCCGCCGCGTCCCGATCATCACTGAGGCGGAGTTCCTGGCCCGCCGTGAGGCCGTCGATCGCGTGATGGTCGTCCGCCAGAACGGCGACCGCACCCAGATCGGTGTCCTCGAGGACAACGTGCTCGTCGAGCACTACGTCAACAAGGAGCAGGCCACCAGCTACGTCGGCAACGTCTACCTGGGCAAGGTGCAGAACGTACTGCCGTCCATGGAGGCCGCCTTCGTCGACATCGGCAAGGGGCGCAACGCCGTCCTGTACGCCGGTGAGGTCAACTTCGAGGCGCTCGGCATGGCCCACGGGCCGCGCCGGATCGAGACCGCGCTGAAGTCCGGCCAGTCCGTCCTCGTCCAGGTGACGAAGGACCCGATCGGCCACAAGGGTGCCCGCCTGACCAGTCAGGTCTCGCTGCCCGGCCGCTACCTGGTCTATGTGCCCGAGGGCTCCATGACCGGCATCAGCCGCAAGCTGCCCGACACCGAGCGCGCCCGGCTGAAGACCATCCTCAAGAAGATCGTCCCCGAGGACGCGGGCGTCATCGTCCGTACCGCGGCCGAGGGCGCGAGCGAGGACGAGCTGCGCCGTGACGTCGAGCGGCTGCAGCAGCAGTGGGAGGACATCCAGAAGAAGTCGAAGAGCAACGGCAGCGCCAGCGCGCCGACGCTGCTCTACGGCGAGCCGGACATGACCGTCAGGGTCGTCCGCGACATCTTCAACGAGGACTTCTCGAAGGTCATCGTCAGCGGTGACGACGCGTGGCAGACCATCCACGGTTACGTCGCGCATGTCGCCCCCGACCTGACGGACCGGCTGTCGAGGTGGACCTCCGAGGTCGACATCTTCGCGACCTACCGGATCGACGAGCAGCTGATGAAGGCGCTGGACCGGAAGGTCTGGCTGCCCAGCGGCGGTTCGCTGGTGATCGACAAGACCGAGGCGATGGTCGTCGTCGACGTCAACACCGGCAAGTTCACCGGTCAGGGCGGCAACCTCGAGGAGACCGTCACCAGGAACAACCTGGAAGCGGCCGAGGAGATCGTGCGTCAGCTGCGGCTGCGCGACCTCGGTGGCATCGTCGTCATCGACTTCATCGACATGGTCCTGGAGTCCAACCGCGACCTGGTACTGCGGCGCCTGCTGGAGTGCCTGGGACGCGACCGTACGAAGCACCAGGTCGCCGAGGTCACCTCGCTGGGCCTGGTCCAGATGACCCGCAAGCGGGTGGGCCAGGGGCTGCTGGAGTCGTTCTCCGAGACCTGCGTTCACTGCAATGGGCGCGGCGTGATCGTGCACATGGAGCAGCCGAGCTCGATCGGTGGCGGCGGCAACGGCAAGCGGGCCAAGAAGCGCGGCCGCGGTGGTGCCGGTGAGCAGCCCGAGCACGAGCACCTCGTCGACCACGAGCATGTCGAGGCGGAGGTGGAGACCGAGGCCGAGGTGGCTGCGGAGGTCGCAGCCCCGCTGGCGCTCCCCGAGCCGGAGTTCGTACCGGACGAGGAGCTGTACAGCAGCGCGGCCGAGGCCGAGGCGGCTGCCTCGCGTGGCCGTGGCCGCCGGCGTGCGACCCGTAAGGCATCGGCCCCGGCCGGCGCCCCGAAGTCCGCACCCGCGCCCGCTTCGGTCGTGGAGCCGGAGCCGGTAGCCGAGGCGCAGCCGGTCGTCGAGCCCGAGCCGGTCGTCGAGGTCCCGGTGGCTGTCGAGGCCCCCGTGGCCGAGGCGCCGCAGGGCCGTACGCGCCGCCGGGCGACCCGTAAGGCCACTGCTCCGGCGGGATCGCCGGCCCCGGCCGAGCAGGTCGCGCCGGTCGAAGCGCCGCTGTCCGTCGCGGACGTGGTGACCGAGGCCCCGGTGGCCGAGGCGCCGCAGCCGGAGGCCGCACCGGAGGAGGTGGCTGCTCCGGTCGCCCCGCCGCGTGCCCGACGCCGGGTCACCCGCAAGGTCACCGCCCCCGCGGGATCACCTGCGGGTGCGGACGGCGCCGGGGTGGTCGTGGTGACCGGCTCCACCGAGCCGAAGCCCGACGCGGAGCCGGTCGCCGCCGCAGTCGGGGCCACGGAGCCCGCGGAAGCCGCGGAGACCGAGGCCCCGGCGAAGAAGACGGCCCGCAAGACCGCCAAGAAGGCGACGGCCAAGAAGGCGGTCGCCAAGAAGGCGGTCGCGAAGAAGACGGCTGCCAAGAAGACCGTCGCGAAGAAGACGACGGCCAAGAAGGCGGCAGCGAAGAAGACGGCGGCGGCGGAGCAGTAGTCGCCGCAGCTTTCCAGAGGCCGGGCCTGGCGGGCCCGGCCTCTGCAGCAGCCGACGCACCCGGACCGGCCCCACCGGCCGGGTGCGTCAGGCGCACCCGCCGCACCCGACCCGTCCTCCGAGACTGCGCGGATCCGGGCCCGGCCGGGGCGGCTTCGCTCAAACGACCGAGGCAACTGTCCTCGGGTCGTCGGTGGACGCGCCGCGACCGGACAACGAACTCGTAGAGCACGAGAACCAGTAAGCAAGGAGAACCTTCATGATCGGCCTGATACTCGCAGCCGGTGCCGGACGGCGTCTGCGCCCGTACACCGACACCCTCCCGAAGGCCCTGGTGCCGGTGGGCCCCGAGGGTGACGAGGAGAGCCTCACCGTCATCGACCTGACGTTGGGCAACTTCGCCGAGGTGGGGCTGACCGAGGTCGCGATCATCGTGGGTTACCGCAAGGAGGCCGTGTACGCCCGCAAGGAGGCTCTTGAGGCGAAGTACGGCGTCACGATCACGCTCATCGACAACGACAAGGCCGAGGAGTGGAACAACGCGTACTCCCTCTGGTGCGGCCGCGACTCGATCAAGCAGAGCGTGATCCTCGCCAACGGCGACACCGTGCACCCGGTCTCCGTCGAGAAGACGCTGCTGGCCGCCCGTGGTGACGGCAAGAAGATCATCCTTGCCCTCGACACGGTGAAGCAGCTCGCCGACGAGGAGATGAAGGTCGTCGTGGACGCCGAGAAGGGTGTCCAGCGGATCACCAAGCTGATGGACCCGGCGGACGCAACGGGCGAGTACATCGGTGTCACCCTGATCGAGGGCGACGCGGCCGACGAGCTCGCGGACGCGCTGCGGACGACCTTCGAACGCGACCCGGACCTGTACTACGAGGACGGCTACCAGGAGCTCGTCAACCGCGGCTTCAAGGTCGACGTGGCTCCGATCGGCGACATCCAGTGGGTCGAGATCGACAACCACGAGGACCTTGCCAAGGGCAGGAGGATCGCGTGCCAGTATTGACCCGCCTCATACCGGCGCCGATCGTCGTCGATATCCGTGCGGGTGCCCTGGCCGACCTCGCGAACGTCCTCGCGGACCAGAGGATCTCCAGCTCGGGCAAGCTGGCGGTGGCGATCAGCGCAGGGTCCGGTCAGGCACTGCGCGAGCGGCTGTCGCCGAGCCTGCCGAGCGCTTCCTGGTTCGAGGTGGGCGGCGGCTCCCTCGAGGACGCGGTCAGGCTCGCCGAGGCCATGAAGTCCGGGCGGTACGACGCCGTGGTCGGTCTCGGCGGCGGCAAGATCATTGACTGTGCGAAGTTCGCCGCGGCGCGTATCGGGCTGCCGCTGGTCGCGGTGGCGACGAACCTCTCCCACGACGGTCTCTGCTCGCCGGTCGCCACCCTGGACAACGACGCGGGCCGTGGCTCGTACGGTGTCCCGAACCCGATCGCGGTCCTGATCGACCTCGACATCATCCGCGAGGCCCCGGCTCGTTTCGTGCGCTCCGGGATCGGCGACGCGCTGTCCAATATCTCCGCGGTCGCGGACTGGGAACTGGCCCATCAGGTCAAGGGCGAGGACATCGACGGCCTCGCTGCCGCGATGGCGCGCCAGGCCGGTGAGGCGGTGCTGCGCCACCCCGGCGGCATCGGGGACGACAGCTTCCTGCAGGTGCTGGCCGAGGGGCTGGTGATGACCGGTATCTCGATGTCGGTCGCGGGCGACAGCCGTCCGGCTTCCGGCGCCTGCCACGAGATCAACCACGCCTTCGATCTCCTCTTCCCGCAGCGTGCCGCCAGCCACGGCGAGCAGTGCGGTCTGGGTGCGGCGTTCGCGATGCATCTGCGCGGTGCCGGCGAGGAGTCCGTACAGATGGCCCGGACCCTGCGGATCCACGGCCTGCCCGTGCTGGCCGAGGAGATCGGCTTTACTGCGGACGAGTTCGTCTCGGTGGTCGAATTCGCTCCCCGGACCAGACCCGGGCGCTACACGATCCTGGAGCACCTGGACCTGTCCGCAGACGGGATCCGGGACGCCTACGCCGAATACGTGAAGGCCGTCGAGGCCTGAACGAGAGGCCCGGTTTGACCGGCTGTCCAAGGCCCCGTAGCCTTGACCGTCGGCGTTTGTTCGCCACACCTCTGAGCACTGACCTCCCGCTCGTACGGGAGAGGCCGCTCGTCCAATCCGGATCGTCACGGGTCTTCGGGCCCGTGTGAACGGCTGGCATCAGGGGTTTCCGTTCCGAGCGAGAGTGAGATCCGCGTGTACGCCATCGTGCGCAGCGGTGGCCGCCAGCACAAGGTTGCTGTCGGTGACATCGTTGAGGTTGACAAGATTTCCACTGCCCAGGTTGGCGACACGGTCGAGCTCTCGACCCTGCTCGTGGTCGACGGCGACGCCGTGACCAGCGACCCGTGGGTGCTGGCCGGGATCAAGGTCCAGGCCGAGGTCGTTGACCACCACAAGGGTGCGAAGATCGACATCCTTCGCTACAAGAACAAGACCGGCTACCGCCGTCGCCAGGGTCACCGCCAGCAGTACACGGCGATCAAGGTCACCGGTATCCCCGCGGCTGCGAAGTAAGGGACTGAGGAGAGATGGCACACAAGAAGGGCGCATCGTCCACCCGGAACGGGCGCGATTCCAACGCTCAGCGGCTCGGCGTCAAGCGCTTCGGCGGCCAGGCCGTCAACGCCGGTGAGATCCTGGTCCGCCAGCGCGGCACCCACTTCCACCCGGGCACGGGCGTCGGCCGTGGCGGCGACGACACGCTGTTCGCGCTCGCCGCTGGTGCGGTCGAGTTCGGCACCCACCGTGGCCGCAAGGTCGTGAACATCGTTCCGATCGCCGAGTAATTTCGGCGCTCGTCGAGCGGTTTCTGCGGAGGCGGACCTCACTTCCCGTATGGGAAGCGGGTCCGCCTTTCGTGTGTTTCTCCCAGAGAGACAGCATGAGCTTGAAACATTTCTGCATGTATGTAACTGGAGGTTTCCACCATGACCACCTTCGTGGACCGCGTCGAGCTACATGTCGCCGCGGGTAACGGAGGCCACGGCTGTGCCTCCGTTCACCGTGAGAAGTTCAAGCCGCTCGGCGGCCCGGACGGCGGCAACGGCGGCCGTGGCGGCGATGTGACCCTGGTCGTCGACCAGGACATCACCACGCTCCTCGACTATCACCACAGTCCGCACCGCAAGGCCACCAACGGCCAGCCGGGCGCGGGCGACAACCGCTCCGGCAAGGAGGGCCAGGACCTCGTCCTGCCGGTTCCCGACGGCACGGTCGTGCTCGACAGGAACGGCAACGTGCTGGCCGACCTGGTCGGTCAGGGCACCACGTTCGTGGCCGGCCAGGGCGGCCGCGGCGGCCTCGGCAACGCGGCACTCGCCTCCGCCCGTCGCAAGGCCCCCGGCTTCGCGCTGCTCGGCGAGCCGGGCGAGTCCCGGGACATCGTTCTGGAGCTCAAGACCGTCGCCGACGTGGCTCTGGTGGGCTACCCGAGCGCCGGCAAGTCCTCGCTGATCTCGGTTCTGTCCGCGGCCAAGCCGAAGATCGCCGACTACCCGTTCACCACGCTCGTCCCGAACCTGGGCGTGGTCACCGCGGGCAGCACCGTCTACACCATCGCCGACGTCCCGGGCCTGATCCCGGGCGCCAGCCAGGGCAAGGGCCTCGGTCTGGAGTTCCTGCGGCACGTCGAGCGCTGCGCGGTCCTCGTACACGTGCTGGACACGGCGACACTGGAGTCCGACCGGGACCCGGTCTCCGACCTCGACATGATCGAGGAGGAGCTGAAGCAGTACGGCGGTCTGGACGAGCGGCCCCGGATCGTCGTTCTCAACAAGATCGACATCCCGGACGGCCAGGACCTCGCCGACATGATCCGACCGGAACTGGAGGAGCGCGGCTACCGCGTCTTCGAGGTGTCCGCCGTCGCCCGTACCGGCCTCAAGGAGCTCTCCTACGCGCTCGCCGGTGTGATCGCCGAGGCGCGTGCCGCCAAGCCCGTGGAGGAGGCGACCCGCATCGTCATCCGCCCGAAGGCCGTGGACGACGCGGGCTTCACCGTCACGCTGGAGGAGGACGGCATCTACCGGGTGCGCGGCGAGAAGCCGGAGCGCTGGGTGCGCCAGACCGACTTCAACAATGACGAGGCCGTCGGCTATCTCGCGGACCGGCTCAACCGTCTCGGTGTCGAGGACGAGCTGATGAAGGCCGGTGCCCGTGCGGGCGACGGTGTGGCCATCGGTGCCGAGGACAACGCGGTCGTCTTCGACTGGGAGCCGACCATGGCGGCGGGCGCGGAGATGCTCGGCCGGCGTGGCGAGGACCACCGTCTCGAAGCCCCGCGTCCGGCCGCTCAGCGCCGCCGCGACCGCGAGGCGGAGCGCGACGAGGTGGGCAAGGCGTACGAGGAGTTCGACCCGTTCGGATAGAAGACCCCCGGAGCCCGCAACCCGGAGCCCGCAACCGGGAGCCCGGTCCCGCTTCTGTACCTCCCCGATCCCGGCCCCTGACCCAGGTGGCCGGGATCGGCCGTTCCGACAGCTCCCGCAGGGGTTCGGCCCCCGGAGGACGCGCGTGACAGAAACATTGAATATTGCCGTGCTTTACAAAAATATTGGATAAAGATTCGCAGTGGGTGCAACCCTGCGATGCTTTCACGGGTCATGCCAAGCGAGGGGCGCACCGGCGCGTCCTCAGCCAGGGGCGCGAGGGAGCGCGGAGAAGCGCACGAGACTGCCCGGGGATCGCCGCGAGTCGCGGCCCACTCGAAAGACGCTTGTGAAGATTTCTTTTCTGGTACGAGACCTGTGCCACATGGGCGGAGTCGTGAGCGCCACGCAGAACCTCGCGGGCGCACTCGCTGCACGACACCAGGTCGAGATCGTCGCTCTGCGCAAGGTGCGGGACGAGTCGTACTTCCCGCTGGACCCCAGGGTCTCCGTACGCGTCCTCACCGATCTGCGTCCGCACTCCCCGGTCTCCGACCTGGACAACCCGCTGGTCGAGGTGTTCCCGAAGGTCTATCCGGTCGACCCGGCGGAGAAGAAGCCGGTGGTCAGCCGGCTCGCCGAGCTGCGGCTCCTGGAATTCCTCGCCACCACCGACGCGGATGTCGTGGTGAGCTCCAGCCCGCGGAACACGATCATGCTCTCGTACGCCGAGGGTGACTATCTGCGGGTTACGCAGGAGCACTCTATGCCCTCGATCTATGCGAAGTACTACCAAGACCGGCTGTTCGAGGCGTATCACTCGCTGGACGCGCTCACCGCTCTCACGCCCGAAGAGGTCGAGAGCATCGGCAAGCAGGTGCCCGGCGTACGCAACCGGCTGGCGGTCATGCCGAACTGTGTGCCCGCCGCCCCAGTGCAGTCCAAGAGCACCAACAAGGTCATCATTGCTGCGGGTCTCCTCAAGGAGAACAAGAACTTCGCGGCGGTCGTGGATGCCTTCGCCACCGTGGTCCGCAAGCGCCCCGACTGGCGACTGCGTATCTACGGAGGCGGTACGGAGAAGGCCAATCTGCGCCGGCAGATCGAGAAGCTCGGGCTGTACAACACCGTCACGCTGATGGGCCCCGCCGCCCCGGTCTCCCCGGAGTTCAGCAAGGGCTCGATCTTCGTACTCCCGTCCAAGCGGGAGGCGTTCGGCAATGTGATCGTCGAAGCGATGGCCGCGGGCCTGCCCGTGGTCAGCTTCGACGCTCACCACGGGCCGCGCAACATCATCACGCACGGCGAGGACGGCTTCGTCGTCCCGCGCGGCGACACCGACGCCATGGCCGAGGCAATCCTCGACCTGGTCGAGGACGACGAGCGCCGCAAGCGCATGAGTGAGGCCGCCGTACGCGGCGCGGTGCGCTTCCATGAGCCCGCGAGCTGCGAGCGCTTCGAGGCGATCCTGCACGAGGCGTTCGCCCGCCGGGCGCTGCCCACGCACGCCACCGCGCGGGTGGACGCCGAGGGCTCGGTCCACATCGAGGTCGGCGCGCTGCCCGACGGCGTGCACCAGGCCGACGTGGTCTGCAACCGGGTCGGGAAGCTGGATCAGGAGGAATGTTTTGCCCTGACTCCCGGGGGCACCACGGTGATCCCGTGGCGCGGCGGACTTCCGGCCGGGACCTGGGAGCTGTCCATCCGTACGGCTGTGGGCCACGAGGTCCCGCTCCGCACGGATGGATACGGCGTGGACGTGAGAGATCTGCTCAATGTGCCGTTGCCGCGCGAGAACGGCGCCCCCGCCATGGAGCTGCTCCTGCCGCACCGGGGCGGGAACGACCGCCTTCGGATCCGCAGCGTGGTGCGCGACTCCCATGTGGAGGTCGACACCCTGATGGTCTCCACCGAGACAGTCGAGGTCGAGGCGGGCTACTGGGGCGGTGAGCTCGGCCGTGGCGCCGTGCTGGAAGCTGTGCACCGCAAGGACAAGAAGCGGGTGCTGTCCTTCCCCGTATCGGCCGTGGAGGGCCGGCGGATCGCCGCCCGGATCGACTGCATGCTGCTGGTCAAGGAGCACGAGGGGCCCGAGCAGATCTGGGACGTGTGGCTGCGGCCCGCCGAGGGCGCCCCCCGTGTCCAGCTGGCCAAGCTGGCCACCGACGTGCTGGAGCCCATCGGAGTGTTCACCTTCCCCCGGCCCCAGGTGTGTGTCCTGCCGGACCCCAAGCGCACCCTGCCCGCGAAGGTCGGCTTCTGGGGGAACCGGGCGCAGAACGGCCGCAAGAAGCCCGCCCCAAGCCCCATCACCAAGGTCGAGATCAGGCCGTACTACACGACTCTGTCGCAGCTCGCCTTCAAGACCGTGGACGTGGCGCCGTAACCTGTCGCGGCACACAAGAACAAAGGGTGCGGGCCCCGGAGGAAATCCTCCGGGGCCCGCACCCTTTGTTCGGTGCTCTGTTGGGTGCCGCTACTCCGTGTCCCCGAGCTCGTTCGCCTGCTCCAGCATGCGGTCGATGACCCGCTGGGACGCCGCGCCGTCGTCAAGGTCGCAGAACAGGTGGTGGAAGCGTTCGAAGCGCTCGCTGTACCGGGGCCAGACGGTGTCGATGTCCCGGATCGAGTCGATCAGTTCGGACGACGTGCGGACCAGCGGACCGGGCGAGTCCTTCTCGAAGTCGAAGTAGAAACCGCGCAGAGTGTCGCGGTAGTGCTCCAGGTCGTACGTGAAGAACAGCATCGGCCGCTTGAGGTGCGCGTAGTCGAACATCACGGACGAGTAGTCGGTGATCATGATGTCGGAAGCCAGATACAGATCGGCGATGTCCGGGTACTCGGAGACGTCCCAGACGAAGCCGTTGCCGGCACCCGGCACCTGGTCGACGACGTTGGAGTGGCGGCGGATCAGCAGGACGTGGTCGTCCCCGAGGCGGCGGCGCGCGTCGTCCAGGTCCAGCCGCAGGTCGAACAGGTACTGGCCGGCGCTGTGCGACTGGTCGTCGCGCCAGGTCGGCGCGTAGAGGACGACCTTCTTCCCGGCGGGCAGACCGAGCTTCTCCTTGACCCGCTCGACGATCTTCTCCCGGTCGGGGGAGTAGAGATAGTCGTTGCGCGGGTAGCCGGCCTCGAGGATTTCACCGTTGTACGAGAAGGCACGCTTCAGGATGGGCGTGCTGAACCGGTTGGACGAGACGAGCAGGCTCCAGTTGTTCGCCTCGAGCGCCAGCCGGTTCTGGTACTCGCGGTCGAAGTAGAGGGTCTCGATGTCATGGCCGATCTTCTTCAGCATCGTGCCGTGCCAGGTCTGCACGATCACCTGGCCGGGACGGCGCACCACCCACTCGGGCAGGTGCCCGTTCGTGACGATGTACCGGGACCTGGACAGGGCCTCGAACCACTCGCGGCCCCACATGCGGACCTTCTCCGTGGCCGGTGGCAGGACGACCTGCCCGTCGCGGACGGCCCACAGGTGCTTGAGGTCACTGCCGCGGCGCAGCAGCTCCTCGTGGATGGCACGGGGGCTGTCGGAGTACTGCTTGCCGTTGTAGCTCAGGTAGAAGACCTGGTCGAGCAGCGGCTTCTCGCGGCCGGGCTCGTACACCTCGCGGCGCAACTGCAGCTGCCGGTACGGGCCGAGCTCCATGTCGCTCAGCTCGGAACGGCAGTTGAGCTGCGGGAAGTCTCCCCAGCGATGCTCGAACCAGTAGCGGCGGCCGCCCAGTTCGGTGTGCAGCGGGAACTGGGCGGTGGCGAGCCGGTCGATGACGAAGGCTGCGTCCGGGACGTCCTCCTGCCCGGATCTCAGGAAGAGGTTCCACCGTCCCGCCTTGAGCGGAACCTGGCCGGAGCCGCCCATGACCGACGGGTCGAAGGAGGTGGTGAAGGTCCCGTCCGAGGCCCACTGGACGGCTGTCACTCGCTCGTCGAAGCGGCTGCGGGCCTTGAGGACCAGATCGGCGCCGACGAGCCGGGGGCTCGTGTGGCCACTGACGACGATTCGGCCGTCGCGCTCGGCGACGTCGGTGATCACGGCACGCCGCGTCCGGCCGATGATCTTCAGATAGCCGTTGTGGCCCGAGACCAGGGCCAGCTCCTGATGGGCGCCCTCGTCGCCGAAGCTCTCCGGCAGGTCGACGCGGAGGTCGGCCAGGCCCTCCCGGACGACGCTGCTGAACTTGCGCTCCGTGCCGTCGGAGTCCGTGGCGAGCAGGGCCGTGCTCCACAGCCGGCGCTCGGGACGGGCCTGCTCGTCCACCGCCTCGGTGGCGAGCAAGGCCACCTCGGCGATGGGTACGTGCACGCGGAACGTGGCGGTGTCGCCGGTCCGCTCCACGGTTGCCGGGAACTTCTTGATCTCACCGCTCTTGGGGTTGGTCAGCCGCAGGTCGAGCGTCTCGCTCTGCTTCAGCGTGACCCGCAGCTCGCCCCGGATCTCCACCTGATCGCCGTCCAGCCGGCGGTCGGTGACGAGGGCGCGGACCTTCTCGATGCGGAGCTTGAGCGTGCTGCGCTCGACGCTGGGCAGCAGCCGGAAGTCCTTGTCGAGCCACTGGTACGGCGGGAAGTTGGCCGCAGACCCGCCGCGCGCCCACACACCGCTGCGCCGCACCAGGCCCGAGGAGTAGACGTTGATGCCGACGTGCCACAGACCCTCCTGCCAGGTGCCGCCCTTACGGAACTTGGCGGGGTCGAGTTCGAGCTCCCAGCCTGCCCAGTCGTAGTTGTAGCGCTTCTGGCCGGAGCCGGTGGTGCACTCGGGGCGATGGACGTTCTTCGCGGGCAGGAACAGCCGGCGCCGCGAGTTGTCCCGCTTGAGCTGGACGACCTTGATACTGCTGCGCTTCGACGACATGTCGATCTTGTCGATCCAGGCGTCGCCGGACAGTACCAGCCTGCCGTCCTTCCACTCGACCGAGCGCAGCGGCGCGCGCAGGTCCAGGTCTCGGTCGATGCGCAGCGCGGACTTGGGCAGCTCGACGGCGCTCGACTCCAGCGGTGCGAAGCTCGCGTACTTGCGGAAGCCGCCGGAGACCTCGACAGGCTCCTTGCGGCGCTGCGAGGCCAGCAGCGCGATCAGCTCAGGCATGGCGTGCTTGCGCACGAGGAGCCACTGCACCCGCAGGTCTGCGGGCAGGGCCATGACGATCTGCGGGTCGATCGTGTCGAGGTAGCGGTTGGCGGCTTCGAGGAACGCCTCGTGGAACTCTGCAGTCGCGTCGGGCAGCACCCGCAGGAACAGCCGCAGATCGTCACGGAGTACCCGGTCGTCGTACTGCCGCTTGTACTCGGCGAACTCGGGGCCCTGCTGCTGGGAGAGGAAGTCGCTGACCAGGCTCACTGCGGTGACCCGGTCCCTGATCGCCTGGGGCTCCCGGCGGCGTTGGGTGATCGACGGGGCGGACTCACCCTCGCGCAGCCGCCAGAAGTAGGTCGGCTCACCGATGGTGTCGACCGCTTCGGCCTGGTAATGGGCCGGCAGGACGACGGGGATGTCCTCGTGCAGGATTCCCTCGGGGAAGGCGAACCCGTGCTTCTCCCAGAAGGTGCGCCGGAACACCTTGTTGCAGGCGATGCGGTCGGCGACGAGCTTGGGATTCTTCGAGATGTGCGTCCGCTTGCAGGCCTCGCCCGCCAGCATCTTGAGCAGCGGTACCTGCCAGGACTTCTCGCCCTTGAGATGGAAGACGTTCCCGGTGGCGAAGTCGGAGCCGCTTTCGTCGAGGCTCGCGGTCATCATCCGGTAGGCGTCCGGCGGGATGATGTCGTCGCTGTCGACGAAGGTCAGGAACTCCGCGTCGGGCGATATGTGTGCGATACCCGTGTTGCGGGCCGCGCCGAGACCGCCGTTCTCCTTGCGTATGAGGGTGAACCGAGGGTCGCGGGCCGCGTATTCGGCGGCTATCGCCGCGGAGTTGTCCGGGGACCCGTCGTCCACCATCAGGACTTCGATCTCACGCAGCGTCTGCGACGCCAGCGAGTCGAGGCAGGCCGGGAGATAGCGCTCCACGTTGTAGATGGGGACGATGACACTGAGCCGAGGGGCCATGTCTTTCAGGATTCCTTTCGGGTCAGACCCGCTCGACCGGTTCGAGCGCCTGGACCGGGGTGGGTACCGGCTTGCGGTCGGCAAGCGGCACGACGGGAAGGAGGCTTTCCTCACCCAGGAAGACTTTGCGGACGACACGCTCTGCCGCGTGACCGTCGTCGTAGTCGCAGAAGCGTTCGCGGAATTCGCTGCGGAGGGCGGCGGACCTCTCGCTTCGCCATTCGCCGGACCGGAGCGTCTCGGTGAGCTGCGCCTGGCTGGTCGCAACAGCGCCGGGGGGCTCGGCCATCAGGTCGAAGTATGTACCGCGGACCACCTTGTAGGTGTCCCAGTCGTCGGCGAAAATCACGATCGGTCGATCAAGATTCGCATAGTCGAACATCGCTGACGAGTAGTCGGTGATCAGGGCGTCCGAGGCGAGGTAGAGGTCCTCGACGCGCTGGTGCGCCGACACATCGATGATGCGGCCGCTGGTCTGGAGTTCGGCCAGCCGGCCGCTCGGCTTGTAGAAGTAGTGGCCGCGCACCAGGAGGGTGACGTCCTCGCCCAGATCGTCGGCCAGCCGTGGAAGGTCGAGCCGCGGGGTGAAGTCCTTCTGGTACTCGCGGTGGGTCGGCATGTAGAGGAAGACGCTGGAGCCGTCCTCGAGACCGAGCTCCCGGCGAACCCTTGCCACATCCGCGGCAGTCGAGTTGATCAGGACGTCGTTGCGTGGGTAGCCGGTCTCCAGGGAGGCGTACCGGCACGGGTACACCCGCTCCCACACCGTGGTCGAGAACCGGTTGGCGGAGAGACTGTAGTCCCAGCGGTCGCAGCGCTTGAGCAGGTCCTCGAAGTCCATGTTCGTGGACGCCGGGAAGTTCATCTGATCGAGCCCCATGATCTTCAATGGGGTGCCGTGATGGGTCTGCAGATGGATCTGGCCCTCGCGCTTGACCACCGCGTCGGCGAAGTTCACGTTGTTGACCAGGTATTTGGCGCGGGCCACCGCCGCCCAGTACGAACGGGAGCCCACGACCACCACCTCGACACCCTTGGGCACGCGGCCGACCTGGTCGGCCCTGACCGCCCAGACCCGGCGGATGTGCGGGGCCAGCCGGGCCAGTTCGGCGTCGATGGCTGCGGGGTTGCAGGAGTAGCCACGGCTCCAGTAGGCGGAGAACACGGCCAGGTTGTCGTCCAGCCCCATCCTCAGCTGGGACTGGTAGAACATCCCCATGGCGGCGCGCTTGGCACGGCTGACGCGGTTGCGGTTGCGCAGGCGGGACTGGTTGCGCAACCGACGGGCCCGGGTGGCGGCAGCCAGTGCCGGATAGGAGCCCATGCCGAGCAGCGCGTATTTGTGGCCGCGGCCGCCCGGAGGACGTACGAAGCCGTCCGGCAGCCTGCGCTTGTAGTCCGCGGATGCCCGGTGGAAAAATTCCGACCGGGCGTCGCGCGGCAGCCGGCCAGGCTTTTCCATGATGGTCAGATAGTGGTCGGTCATTTTCCGGAAGAGTGCCGGGCGCCAGTGACCGAGTTCGGGGTGACCGTCCACATAGGCGAAGACGCGGTCGTACTGGTCGAAAACGTCGAAGTGCTTGCGGCTGACCGTACGGAGGATGTTGCCGCCCTCGCGCCGCTGCCGGTAGAGGACGCAGGTGCGGTCCAGCACCGCCAGGCGGTCCGCCGTTATCAGGGTGGAGTACGTCCAGGGAGCGTCCTCGTAATAACCGGGCGGGAACTGGAAGCCGTGCCGGGTGACGAAATCGCGCCGGTATGCCTTGTTCCATACGATCTGCAGCAGGTCCAGCAGCTCCGGCCGGTCCGCCAACGAGAAGACCGCGGGGCCGGTCTCGGTGAGGAGGTCGGCGCGCTGGTTCGGGAGGAGCCGGCCGTCCCAGTAGGTGCGCGTGTAGTCGAAGATCAGGACGTCGGGGTCGTCCGTCGCGTCGAGCCGTCGCGCGATGGCGCTCAGGGAGCCGGGCGAAAGGGTGTCGTCGCTGTCCAGGAACAGCAGGTAGTCACCGGTCGCCTGTTCGATGCCGGCGTTGCGGGCGCGGCCGAGGCCCACATTCTCGGCGAGGTGCAGGACGCGCACGCGGGGGTCGCGACGGGCGAACTCGTCCATGATCTCGCCCGAACCGTCCGGCGAGCAGTCGTCGACAGCAACGACCTCGAAGTCGGTGAAGTCCTGCTGCAGCACGGAGTCGATGCACTCCCGGATGTATCCCTGCACATTGTATGCAGGCACGATGAGTGTCAGTCGAGGCATCCTTCACCCGTCCAGAGAGCTGTCGAGGGGGGTTCATGTGGTGGCACCGATTCGTGCCGCCGGACGGCGGGACGGCCCCGGAGCACCCGGACAGCCTAATTGATCGTCGTCGTCTCGCCGTGGCCCTGTGTTGGTCCGCACGTCACCCGGCAGTGTCCGTCCTGGCATCTCCCCCATGAGGGGGCGTATTGAACGATAGTGCTGGTCTGTTCTATTTGCTCGACTCCACTTTTCCCACACGTAGAGTGAAACCGATGGTTTGACCTCGCACAGGGAGACGCGCAAATGGCCTGGATGGTGACAGGTGGGGCGGGATACATCGGTGCGCACGTCGTGCGTGCGCTGCTCGCGGGCGGTCAGTCGGTCGTCGTGTACGACGACCTGTCGACGGGAAGCGCCGAGAAGGTGCCCGCCGGGGTGCCCCTGGTGATCGGCAGCGTACTCGACCGGCAGCAGCTCGACGCGGCGATCCGTGACCACGGTGTGACAGGCGTGGTGCACGTCGCGGCAAAGAAGCAGGTGGGAGAGTCCGTCGAGCGGCCGCTCCACTACTACCGGGAGAACGTGACCGGGCTCGAGACTCTTCTGGAGAGCATGGTCGCGGCGGGCGTCGACCGGCTGGTGTTCTCCTCTTCGGCCGCCGTCTACGGCATGCCGGATGTGGAACTCGTCACGGAGGACACCCCGTGTCTACCGATGAGCCCGTACGGCGAGACGAAGCTCGTCGGCGAATGGCTGATCCACGCGGCCGCTCGGGCCCACGGGCTGCGCTGCGCCTCGCTCCGTTACTTCAATGTCGCGGGTGCCGCCTCCCCCGAGCTCGCCGACGCCGGGGTGTTCAATCTCATCCCGATGGTCTTCGAGCGACTGGAGGCCGGTGAGGGCCCGAGGATCTTCGGCGACGACTATGAGACGCCCGACGGCACGTGCATCCGCGACTACATCCATGTGGAGGACATCGCCTCCGCGCACCTTGCGGCTGTGCGCCGGCTCGACGAGGCCGAGAGCGGTACCGACCTCACGCTCAATATCGGCCGCGGTGAGGGCAGCTCCGTGAAGGAGATGGTCGACCGGATCCTCAAGGTGACCGGCCGGGGCGAGCTCACCCCGGAGGTGACGGCTCGCCGTCCCGGCGACCCGGCGCGCGTGGTCGCCGCAGCCGACCGGATCCGGACGGAGCTGGGCTGGTCGGCCAAATACGGAGTGGACGAGATGATCGACTCCGCGTGGCAGGGCTGGCTCCATCACCACCCGTAACGCCGCTTCGCCGCCGCCCGTGGGCTCCGTCACTCGTAGGCTCCACCACCCGTGACGATCAGCGACGGTGAAGGGGCCCGCATTCCTGCGGGCCCCTTCACCGTCGTGTCGTTGTGTCGAACCGGCGCCTATGCCTCGGGTCCCGCCTTCAGTAGGGAATTCGAAGCCTCTCCTGCCGGCGCTGTCTTCGTTTCCTCGGCCTGGGCCCCGCGCTGCGTGGGAATCATGGACAGCAGCCGTTGCGCCATGCGCGCACGGTGACCGTCCGCCGCCGCGCACAGACTGCGTGCCGCCTCGTTGAAGCGCTCCAGCGACGGCGGATCCGAGGGGCCGAGCAGATGAAGTTTCAGCTCGGCACGGCTCCGGGCCAGCGTGTCGTGCTCCGGATTCCGTACGGAGTGCAGCAGCGCCGCCACGCCCCCGGCGTCCGGGGTGAGGATCGTCGCCGCGCGGACCGTCGGGAACGCCTCACGGAAGGCGTCCTCCGGCAGGTCACTGGTGTTCGCGACGGCGTACGGCTTCTCGCCCGCCAGGTAGTCGGTGACCACGCTCGACACATCGCTGATCAGCAGATCCGTCTGGTTGAAGCAGGCATACAGCGCGGGCTCCGGAGTGGTGATGATCTGGTGCTCCCAGTCGGGCAGGGATGCCCAGTGCGCCTCTTCCCAGCCGGCGGTGGCCGAGGCGACCGCTTCGGCACGGCCCGCAACCGGTGTGCTCTGGGCCAGCATCCGCTCCGCGTCGTCCGCACTCTTCCGGAAAGAGGAGGCGAGGATCCTGTCCAGCTCGGCGGTCCGCAGAGCCAGCGCGGCCGCGGCCTCGGGGCCGGGCCGGGGGCCGGTGCGCCGGCGGTTTGCCTCGCGGATCATCTCCTGTATGCGCTCGTTCGCGGCTCCCGCACGCGGATCGACCGACCCCGTCATCGGATGCGGCTTGTAGAGAAGCCGTACCCCGGGGTCGGCGAGCAGTGCCCGGACGATGTTCTCGCCGGCCAGGATCACCGATGTGTTACCGGGGTTGCCGTCCCAGCCCTCCCAGGTCGGGGCGTAGAGCACGGTGGTGTACGCACCGGTCGGCGGGCCCGCGTACGGGGCGATCGACGCCAGCTGGGGGCGGCCGATCTCCACCACGTCACGGTCGTCGACACCGACCTCGGCCTGGGCGTAGCGTTCCCGTGCGGCCGGTCCCGCGACCCAGACCTCGTCGTACGCCTTCGCGTAGGGATTGCAGCTGGAGAGCTTGTCGCTCTCACCGTGGTTGACAAAGGCGTGCTTGATCGTCGGGATGCGCAGGACCTGCGAGGTCTTGCCCGAGTTCGCCGGGTGGATCAGCATTTTGAGGGTCGAGTGCTCAAGGCGCATCAGCTGGGCGACCTTGGGGATGCACACGATGGGGATGTCCGTCGCGCCGACCTTCCGCATCATGAAGCGCTCGCGCAGCACGATGAGCGGGCGGCCGTCGGTCCGGGCGAGCGTGTCGAGCCACATATTGGCCTGGTACGCGGACGAGGAGCCGCCCGAGAAGTACATGCCGACGGTCGGCTGGTACTCGGCGAGCCAGGCGTCGAACCAGTCGAGCACCTCGTCCGGCGAGGCGGGACGGCGGCGGACCAGCCGCCACAGCAGCATGGCCAGTCCGGCAGAGGCGAGGACGACCGACAGTCCGATGCCGGCTGCGGCGAACTCCGGCTCGTCGCTCGTCGCCGTCGCCAGCAGGCCCGCCGTCGCGGGCAGACCGAACAGCAGCAGCCGCGGTCCGGGCCCGCCCATCAGCAGCGCGGCGGGTGCCGGGGTGATGCGCAGGGCGGAGGCGTCGATGTTGCGCGTGAGCAGCGGCAGCGTGCGGCTGCTGCGCACAAGTATCGCCGTGGCGTGACCGGCGAAGTGGAGCGCGTAGAAGAGGAGCAGGCCGCAGATGAGGGGGAGGTAGGCCGTCTCCTGTTGCCGGCTGTCCAGCTCGAGCACGCCCACGACGAGCAGGAGGTCGCGTACCACCTGCCGCACTGTGACATCGGCTCTGACCTT
Organism: Streptomyces sp. NPDC051286; assembly: GCF_044455345.1. NCBI lineage: Bacteria > Bacillati > Actinomycetota > Actinomycetes > Kitasatosporales > Streptomycetaceae > Streptomyces > Streptomyces sp. NPDC051286. Next base: position 120,752 of record NZ_JBITER010000018.1, read on the forward strand.
GGCGAATTGCGCGTTCAGGTCTGGCTGCCAGCGGTGCAGGGCCGATTCTGTCGCGAGACTGGCCGCCGTGGCCGCGATGAGCAGGGGGACGTTCGGAAGGAGCGCGGCGGTGGCCTGGGCGACGAACGACGCGGCCAGCACGAAGATCAGGAAGGGCTTCGCGGCAGGCCGCAGTGTGAGAGGAAGGGGTTGCACTCGGGGGACTCCAAGCAGCTCGAGCTCGCGCAAGGCACGGGTGGCCGGATGGCACGGTGATCGGGCCGACTGGTAACGCCGGGGCCGGGGCCTCGGGAGTGGGCGTGATGAGCCCCCACCGTAGAGGAGGCACGTCGTCCGCTTGCGTGGCTCAGGTGAGGACTGTGTAACAAAATATTACAACCATTTTAGATCATGGACATTTTCCTGTGCACACCCCGTAAGGCGGCGGTGCACACCCCGTAAGGCGGCTGTGTGCGGACAGTCGCAGGCCGGTCCTCGCAGATGGCGCCTGGCTCCGTGCGCGGAGATGCCTCCGGGCGGTCTTGGGGCTGGGGAAGCGCGGTCGCGCGGAAGATGATTCTCACGATTATCTGTCGCAGGGGAAGAAATGTGCGATGCGGGAAAATGTTTCCTGGTGTCAATCGGGCGCATCACGATTCCGTGAGTCCATTCGCGGCAGACCGGACAAAGAATCTCAGTAAAATCGCCCCGACGGTCGCGGCCGCGACATGACCGGAGTCTCACCAGCGGGCAGGGAAAATGAAAGCTCTCGTACTTTCCGGGGGGGCCGGCACCCGGCTCCGTCCCATTACGCACACCTCTGCCAAACAGCTGGTACCGGTGGCGAACAAACCGGTGCTGTTCTACGGCCTGGAAGCCATCGCGGAAGCGGGCATCACCGAGGTCGGCATCATTGTGGGCGACACCGCCGCGGAGATTCGCGCGGCCGTCGGTGACGGTTCCCGTTTCGGCATCGAGGTCACGTACATTCCTCAGGACGAGCCGCTCGGGCTGGCGCACGCGGTGCTGATCGCCCAGCGCTTCCTGGGGGACGACGACTTCGTCATGTACCTCGGTGACAACTTCATCGTCGGCGGGATCGCCGGTCTGGTCGAGGAATTCCGTGTCGACCGGCCCGATGCGCAGATCCTGTTGACCCGGGTGCCCGACCCGAGCGCCTTCGGGGTCGCCGAACTCGACGGCGACGGCCGGGTGGCGGCGCTGGAGGAGAAACCGAAGGAGCCGAAGAGCGATCTGGCGCTGGTCGGCGTCTACCTCTTCACCTCCGTCATCCATGAAGCCGTGCGCTCCATCGCACCCTCCTGGCGGGGCGAACTGGAGATCACCCACGCCATCCAGTGGCTGATCGACCAGCAGCGCGACGTCCGTTCCACCACGATCCGCGGGTACTGGAAGGACACCGGCAACGTCACCGACATGCTGGAGGTCAACCGGACGGTGCTGGAGACCGTAGAGCCCTCGGTCGAAGGCGCCGATGTCGACGACGAGAGCGAGATCATCGGCCGGGTCCGGATCGAGGCGGGCGCCATGGTGAGCGGCAGCCGGATCGTGGGTCCCGCGATCATCGGAGCCCGTTCGGTGATCAGTGGTGCGTATGTCGGTCCGTTCACCTCGGTCTCGGAGGACTGCCGGATCGAGGACAGCGAGATCGAGTACTCCATCGTCCTGCGGGGCGCCTCGATCGACGGTGTCCGCCGCGTCGAGGCGTCGCTCATCGGCCATGACGTCGAAGTGACCCCCGCGCCCCGTTCCCCGTCCGCCCACCGACTCGTGCTCGGTGACCACAGCAAGGTACAGATCTCGTCATGACCACCCGCATCCTGGTGACCGGCGGGGCCGGCTTCATCGGCTCGCACTACGTCCGTACGGTGCTCGGCCCGCAGGGGCCCGGACATGTCGCCGTCACGGTGCTCGACAAGCTCACCTACGCGGGCAACCCCGCCAACCTCGACGAGGTCCGCGACCACCCCGGCTTCGCCTTCGTGCAGGGGGACATCTGCGATGCGGAGCTGGTCGCCGAGCTGATGGCCGAGCACGACCAGGTGGTGCACTTCGCCGCCGAGTCCCACGTGGACCGCTCCATCGACGGCGGCGCCGAGTTCGTCCGTACGAATGTGGTGGGCACCCACACCCTGGTCCACGCCGCGCATCTGGCCGGCATCGAGACCTTCGTGCACGTCTCCACCGACGAGGTCTACGGCTCGATCGACGTGGGCTCCTGGCCCGAGACCGATCCGCTGGCACCCAACTCGCCGTACTCCGCGGCCAAGGCGTCCAGCGACCTGATCGCCCTCTCGTACCACCGCACCCACCGACTCGACGTGCGCGTGACCCGCTGCTCCAACAACTACGGGCACCACCACTTCCCCGAGAAGGTCATCCCGCTGTTCGTCACGAACCTGCTGGACGGCAAGCCGGTCCCGCTGTACGGCGACGGTGCCAACGTCCGCGACTGGCTGCACATCGACGACCATGTGCAGGGCATCGAACTGGTCCGCACGAAGGGCCGCGCCGGAGAGGTCTACAACATCGGCGGCGGCACCGAACTCTCCAACAAGGAGCTCACCGCCCTGCTGCTGGACGCCTGTGGCGCCGACTGGGAGACCGGCGTCATTCAGGTGGAGGACCGCAAGGGCCACGACCGCCGCTACTCCGTCGACTGCTCGAAGATCCGAAAGGAGCTCGGCTACGAGCCCCGCAAGGATTTCCGTACCGGTCTCGCCGAGACCGTGCAGTGGTACCGGGACAACCGCCCCTGGTGGGAGCCGCTGAAGGAGAGGGCCGCGCTGTGAGCCACGTCTGGCTGGTCACCGGAGCTGCTGGGATGCTCGGCCGGGACATCCTGGCCCGGCTCGCCGACGAGTCCGTCACCGCGGTCGCCGCGAACCGCGTGGCTCTCGACATCGCGGACCCCGCCTCGGTGCGCACGGCCTTCGAGTTCCACCGCCCGGCCGTCGTGGTGAACTGCGCCGCCTGGACCGCCGTCGACGACGCCGAGTCCCAGGAGGAGGCGGCACTGCGGGTCAACGGCACAGGCCCCGAGATCCTCGCCGCGGCCTGCCGTGAGCACGGCGCCGTGCTCCTTCACGTCTCCACCGACTATGTCTTTGCCGGGGACGCCGAGAAGCCGTACCCGGAGGACGCCGCGGCCGGGCCGCGCAGCGCCTACGGCCGGACCAAACTGGCCGGGGAACGCGCGGTGTCGGACACCCTTCCGGACACCGGGTACGTGGTCCGTACCGCCTGGCTGTATGGAGCGGGCGGACCCAACTTCGTCCGTACGATGATCAAACTCGAGGGCGTCGAGGACATCCTCGATGTGGTCGACGACCAGCGCGGGCAGCCCACGTGGACTGCCGATCTGGCCGACCGGCTCGTCCGGCTCGGACAGGCCGCGCTGGCCGGCACCGCCCCCGCGGGCATCTACCACGGCACCAGCGGCGGGGAGACGAGCTGGTTCGGCTTCACCCAGGAGATCTTCCGGCTGCTCGGGGCCGACCCGGCGCGCGTCCGCCCCACCACCAGCGACGCCTTCGTCCGGCCGGCTCCCCGACCCGCGTTCAGCGTGCTCGGCCACGACCGCTGGGCGGCTGCCGGAATGGCGCCGATCCGTGACTGGCGGGCGGCGCTGGAAGAAGCGTTCCCGGACCTGCTCGCAGCGGAACGGCGCAGCGCGCAGCAGTGACCTCGGCCTCTGGGCTCCGCCGACTCGCACCCGCGGGCTACCGCACTTCCCGCGCTGTCCCGGTCGGTTCAGCCTCGGGCGCGCAGCTCCGCGTAGTACGCCTGACAGGCGTCGTACGACGGCAGCAATCCCTGCTCCTCGGCCTCGGCCAGCAAGGGTGCGGCGGCATCCTTGTCGGAGAGCAGCGGCGCGACATCCTTGGGCCATTCGATGCCCAGCTCGGGGTCGAGCGGATTGATGCCGCGTTCACGACCGGGCGCGTAGCCCTCGGAACAGAGGTAGACGACCGCTGTGTCGTCGGTCAGCGCCATGAAGGAGTGGCCGAGCCCCTCGGCGACGTAGACGGCGTGATGAACCACGTCATCGAGGCGTACGGCTTCCCACTGCTTGTACGTGGGGGAACCGACCCGGATGTCCACGATGACGTCGAGCACCACGCCCCGCACACATGTGACGTACTTGGCCTGGCTCGGCGGCACATCGGCGAAGTGGATGCCGCGCAGGGTGCCCCGGCTGGAGATCGAGAAGTTGGCCTGCGCCAGCTGCAGACCGTGCCCGGCGGCATCGTTGAGGTCGGACCTCTTGAACCACTCGTGGAAGCTGCCGCGACTGTCCGGGAAGAGCTTGGGCTCATGCACCCAGGCCCCTGGGAAGGAGAGCTGCCGCATGCGATCACATCCTTGTTCCGGCGCTTGAGACGGACGGGAATGGCGACAGCCAATTTAACGGGAATTGTCGCCGTTCATGGCCACGGTGAAGGAGATTTCCCAAGGGGTGATTGGATTGACGCACAATGATGGAGACCGTCTGCAGCGGTACGGAATATGTAAATAATTTGATGTGACTTTCGTTGTCGCGCCACTCATCGGCTGTGTGGTCATTACTCCGCGACCGGAAGGCGGAAAACGGGAGTCCGATTATCGGGAACGTCCGTTCGGTCCGGCGATCAACACGGCTCGCGTACCCTGACGGCCAGGCAGACGCAGCCGATGAAGACGGCGAGGGCAGGAACGTGCACGTGGCAGGGGCAAGGCAGAGCGTGACCGAGGCGCGCAGGATCGTGGTCAAGGTCGGGTCCTCATCCCTCACCACCGCGGCCGGGGGCCTCGACGCCGACCGGGTCGACGCACTCGTCGACGTGCTCGCCAAAGTCAGGAGCGGCGGGGAGAAGGAGATCGTCCTCGTCTCCTCCGGTGCCATCGCGGCCGGACTCGCCCCGCTCGGCCTGGTGCGCCGGCCCAAGGACCTGGCCAGGCAGCAGGCCGCGGCCAGCGTGGGACAGGGGCTGCTCGTCGCCCGCTACACCGCCTCCTTCGCGCGATACGGCGTCCGCGTCGGCCAGGTGCTGCTGACCAGCAACGACACCAGCCGCCGCGCCCACTACCGCAACGCCTACCGCACCCTGGACCAGCTTCTGGACATGGGCGCGCTCCCGATCGTCAACGAGAACGACACCGTGGCCACCGACGAGATCCGGTTCGGCGACAACGATCGGCTCGCCGCGCTCGTCGCCCACCTCGTCCGCGCCGACCTGCTGGTTCTCCTCTCCGACGTCGACGGTCTCTACGACGGCGACCCCAGCACCCCCGGCACCACACGCATCGCCGAGGTGACGGGCCCCGCCGACCTGGCGGGCGTCACCATCGGCAGCGCCGGAAAGGCGGGCGTCGGCACCGGCGGCATGGTCACCAAGGTCGAAGCCGCCCGGATCGCCACGGCCGCCGGGGTGCCGGTCGTGCTGACCTCTGCGAGCCGCGCCGCCGACGCCCTCGCGGGCCGCGACACCGGTACGTACTTCCACCGCACCGGACGCCGCTCGGCCGACCGGTTGCTCTGGCTGGCCCACGCCTCCACCCCGCAGGGATGGCTGACCCTGGACGACGGGGCCGTACGGGCCATCGTCGAGCGTCACAGCTCGCTCCTGCCGGCCGGAATCGCCGCGGTCGACGGCGAGTTCACCGCAGGGGACCCGGTGGAGCTGCGCGACCTGCGCGGCCGCCCCGTGGCCCGCGGACTCGTCAACTTCGACGCCAAGGAAATTCCGCAGCTGCTCGGGCGCTCCACCCGTGACCTGGCACGCGAACTCGGGCCGGCGTACGAGCGCGAGGTCGTACACAGGGACGATCTGGTCCTCCTGCACCGCTGACCGGCCCCCTGAAACGGCTGAAAGTCCGGACTTCCGGCGGAGACCTTCACGAAAACCGCCCCACGCCCGGCGCTGGACTGGTCAACTTTGTAACGGGGACACAGCGGGGTACAGCACAGCAACGCATTCACAGGAGGCCGCCGGTGAGACGAGCGCGCCCGGGGGCGCCGCCCGGAGGAACGGGTGGCCGCGCCCTGACCAGCGTCGGAGCAGATGCCGGCTTCGACGGGAACCGGTCCGCGGACAGTACCGTCGACGGGGCCACCGACGAAACCACCGGCCTCGAGCCGGTGGGGGTGAAGGAGGAACGCACCCAGTCGAAGCTGTGGCACATCACGCTCAGCGTCTCGGGCACCGAGACGCCGCTGAGGGAGGTCAGACGCGGTCTGGAACAGCTCGCGCATGACCACCCCTTCCTGCTGACCAGCCGGTACGCCAACGACCACGCGGAGATCCGCTACTGGGAGGAGGCCCGCGATCTGCACGACGCGGCGGCGGTCGCGCTGCGGCTGTGGGGCGAGCACCGCTCCAGCGCCAAACTGCCACCCTGGGAGATCGTCGGCCTGGAGGTCATCGACCGGGAGACGTACCACCAGCGGATCGCCGAGGGATACGGGCCGCCGCCGGCTGCACCGGTCGGCGTCCACCCGTACTGAACCGGCCCGTCCTGGGACGGTTGTCTCGCATCACGGGATACGTGAGGGATGCCCGCAGTGTGCGCACTACCCTGCGGGCATGACCACGCTTTCGCCGTACGACAACATGTCCCCGGTCGCCCAGGCCGCCTACCGGGCACGCTCCGCCGCCGCCGACATCGCGCCACTGCCGCGTGCGGCCAAGGACGACGCGCTGCTGGCGATCGCGGACGCGCTGGAAGTGCGGACGAGCGAGATCGTCGAGGCCAACGCCGAGGACGTCGCCCGCGCCCGCGAGGCCGGCACCAGCGAGTCGATTGTCGACCGGCTCACCCTCACCCCCGAGCGGATCCGGGCCATCGCCGCCGACGTGCGGCACGTGGCGGCCCTGCCCGACCCGGTCGGCGAAGTGGTGCGCGGCTCGACCCTGCCCAACGGCATCGACCTGCGTCAGGTCCGGGTGCCGCTCGGCGTCGTCGGGATCATCTACGAGGCCCGGCCCAATGTGACGGTGGACGCCGCGGCGCTCTGCCTGAAGTCCGGCAACGCCGTCCTGTTGCGCGGCTCGTCGTCCGCGTACGCCTCCAACACCGCACTCGTCCGGGTGCTGCGCGACGCGGTCGGAGGTTCCGGGCTGCCGGCCGACGCGGTGCAGCTGGTGCCGGGCGAGAGCCGTGACTCGGTACGTGAGCTGATGCGGGCCCGTGGTCTCGTCGACGTACTGATCCCGCGCGGCGGCGCCTCGCTGATCCGTACGGTCGTGGAGGAATCGACGGTTCCGGTCATCGAGACCGGAACCGGCAACTGCCACGTGTACGTGGACGCCCGGACCGACCTCGACATGGCCGTCGACATCCTGATCAACTCCAAGGCCCAGCGCCCGAGCGTCTGCAACTCCGCCGAGACGCTGCTGGTCCACAAGGACATCGCCGCGGAGTTCCTGCCCCGGGCCCTGGACGCGCTGGCCGACGCAGGGGTGACGGTCCACGGTGACGAGCGGGTGCTGGAGTACGCCGACGGGTCCAAGGCCACCGTCGTGGCGGCGACCCCCGAGGACTGGGAGACCGAGTACCTCTCGTACGACATCGCGGCAGCCGTCGTCGAATCGCTGGACGCTGCGGTGGCACACATCCGGCTCTGGTCCTCGGGCCACACCGAGGCGATCGTCACCACCTCGCAGGCCGCCGCCCGCCGGTTCACCCAACTGGTGGATTCCACGACGGTCGCCGTAAATGCGTCCACCCGGTTCACCGACGGCGGGCAGTTCGGGTTCGGTGCGGAAATCGGGATCTCCACGCAGAAGCTGCATGCCAGGGGCCCGATGGGGCTGCCGGAGCTGACGTCGACGAAGTACATCGTGACCGGTGACGGTCACGTTCGGTGATCTCCGGACCCGGCGATTTTGCGCTCTCCCTGCCTAAAACGACCGGCCGGGGCTACGCTGAAGCTGTGCCGGACGACGTGGGGGGCAGGCCGTTTCCGGACGGCTGGGAGCCCGACGACGACCGCGGGGGCGCGGACGAGGACTTCGCCTCCGTGGTGTTCGACGAGGACTTCGTCCGGGCCGCCGAGTTCCATGAACCCACCGCGGTGGAGCGGCTGTTGGCCGCTGCCGAGGCGCGTGCCGAGGCCGAGGCGGCCCGAGCCCGCGCAGGCGGCGGCCCCAGCGACGACGAGTTCTTCGACGACGGGTACGGCCCGGGCGGCGACTACGGCCGCGGAAGCCCCTACGGCGACCCGATGGACCCCGATGGGCTGGGCGACGACGACAGCGGCCCCTACGGGCGCCACGGCGGCGCCCTGCGCCCCTACCGGGGTGGCGCACGCTGGCACCGGCCGGTGGCCTGGCTGCTCGCGCTGTTGATGGGCATCGGCATGGTCGCGCTGGCCTTCGCCGCGGTCTACCGGGGCGCCTCCGCCAACCGGCAGGACCAGGTGCCGCCGCCCGCCTCGACCGGCGTGGACAGCGCACCGGGTGTCGATGCCACCCCGTCCGCCCCCTCCGGATATTCCCGGCCTGCGGTCTCCATGGTGCCGCGCACGCCCTGAAGCGAAGCCGCCCCGGCGCATGAGAACCCGGCCCGAGTTCTCACCCGCCAGGGCGTTTACCTTCTTGGCAATCGACCTACTCTGAAGGTGTGACCCCTCCCCCCGGAGGGGGCTTCTCACTCGTCCGCACAGGCGAACTCGTGACGGACAGGCCCTGCCCGAGGCCTATCGGCCGAAGCAGAGCGTAGCGTGTCGGCCTCGGCCGGTGACGTGGAGTCGGGAGAAGTCATGGCAGGCCGTGAAGAACCGCCAGAAGGAGCATCCGGGAACGCAGCCGGTGGCGGCGAGGACGAGTACCGATCCGTCGTCTTCGACGAGTCGTTCGTCCGCGCTGCCCGGCTCCAGGAATTCTCCGCCCAGGAACGCATGGGCGAGCACGCCCGCGCCGTACGCAGCCTCCCCGCCCGGCGCCTGCGCACCGGCTCCCGGGCCGTCCTGACCCTCGTCGTCCTGATAGCCCTGGCCTTCGCCGCGGCCGTCTACATAGGCTTCCGGCATCCGTACCAGGCGCCCGTCGGCCGACGGGCCGAGGCACTCCGCTCGACCGTCATTCCCCTGGCACCTCGTGGCACCGTGCCCGGCGGAACGGCCGCCGGTCTCTTCGCCGCCAGCCCCGCCGCACAGTTCCGGACAGGTGCCTCAGGCATCAACTTCCCGATGGTCCGGCGGACGGACAACTTCTCGGACGGTCAGGTGATCACCGCCCTGACCACGGTCAAGGACTACCTGGTCGCGTCCTCCCTCGACCCCGCGGTCCTCACCGGCGGCGCGACCCGACCGGTGAAGCTCCTGCTTGACCCGGACCAGGTGAGTCAGTTCGACCGGAGCATGAGCCGTCCGGACGACGACGGGCAGCACGCCGCGGCCGGCTGGCTGGTGCGGTTCGACCCTGCGAAGGTGGCACTGGCCGACCCGGGCATTCGGGTCCAGGGCACCCTGGCCTACTCGGAGGAGGGGTCCGACACCCTGGAGGTGGTGTCGGACCACACCTTCACGTACGCCCTGCGCCCGGCCGTCTCCGGCCCCCAACAGGCAGGCGGCGTCTCCTTGTTCACCGTCCGGCGCGAGCTGCAGTTCCGCTTCGGCCGGGAGGACCTGCGGCTGCACCGGCTGGAGCTGCGGACCAGCTACGTCCAGGCCGGACCACAGGCGTGCTCGGCCGACACGACCGGCGCACTGCTTCCGCTGCTCGCCGGCCAGCGGGCGGTATCCCGCGGACCGGCGGGCACCGACCCGTACGCCCCGGGCAGGCCCGCTGGGGCGCTCTGCGGGGCGCTGGAGCTCAGCGCCCGCCCGTCCCGGGCTCCTGTGAGCGCTAGTGCCCCTCCCGGTACTAGCTCTCCGGGTCTTCCGGCCCCGACTGCCGGGTCCCTTCGGAGCCACCCGTAGCGCCACCCTTGCCGGCCGAGCCGCCGCCGGTGAACTTGTCGCGGAGCTTGCCGCCCAGGTCCCCGGCGCCGCCCGCTATGTCGCCGACCAGCTTCATCAGCGGATCCTTGCTGGTGCGCACCGAATCGGCGTAATGCGAGGCGGACTCCCGGAACGAGTCTGTCACCGAGGCGTCCTTGTCCTCATCACGCCGCAGGTAGTGGCCATCCATGATCCGCTGGTAGTCGCGGCTCTCGGACCACTTCTTCAGCTCGGCCGCGCGCACCGTGGTGAACGGGTGGGAGCGGGGCAGCATATTGAGGATCTTGAGCACGGAGTCGCGCAGGTCGCCGCCCTTCTCGTACTCGTCCGCCTGGGCGAGGAAGGCGTCCACGTTCATCTCGTGCAGATGGTTGCCACCGGCGACCTTCATCAGGCCACGCATCGACGCCTGCAGATCCTGGCCGACCAGCAGTCCCGCGCGGTCCGAGGAAAGTTCCGACTTGCGGAACCACTCACGCAGCGCCGTCACGATCGCCATGATCGCGACATTGCCGAGCGGAATCCAGGCGACCTTCAGCGCAAGATTGGTGAGGAACAACAGAATCGTGCGGTATACGGCGTGGCCGGAGAGGGCATGTCCCACCTCGTGGCCGACGACCGCCCGCATCTCCTCCTCGTCGAGCAGCTCCACCAGCCCCGTCGTCACCACGATGATCGGCTCGTCGAGACCGATACACATGGCATTGGGCTTCGGGTCCTGGGTGACGTACATCGGCGGGACCTTCTCCAGGTCCAGGATGTAACAGGCGTCGCGCAACATGTCGTTGAGATGGACGAACTGGGCGTCGCTCACCCGAACGGAGTCGGAGAGGAAGAGCAGCCGCAGACTGCGCTCGGGGAGCAGTCCGCTGAGAGCCTTGAACACGGTGTCGAACCCGCTCAGCTTGCGCAGGGCCACCAGGGCCGAGCGGTCCGCCGGGTGTTCGTACGCCCGGGACGAGATGCCGGCGAAACGCCTGCGCTGCCTGCTCGGCACGTTTTCGTGACTCGTGTGGCTGTTGTCGGTCATGGATGGCCCCCTGTTCGTACGAGACGTCGCGCGCCCCCTGACAGATCCCAGCGTAGGTGCTGGGGCTACGGTGTGCGGGGGGCTGTGGATAACTGAGGAGACGCCCAACATGCCGCACACCGTTGCTCTGCTCGCCGCCGCATCCGATGACCAGGGCCCGGGCAACACCATCCGGATCGTGCTGCTTGCCTCGCTCATCGGCTCGGCGCTGCTGGCGTGGTTCCTGCTCCGCGGATACCGCAACGACGACAACAAGGACTGAGTCGGCGTGAGCGTGTCCGAGGCGCCCGCATACGATGTCCGCGACGTCTTCCTTCCGACTCCCGATCGATAGGTCCTGCCGAAGATGAGCCTCACAAGCACCGCGCACCAGCTGGTCACTCTCGCCTCCGAGGGCGGCGAGCACGGTGGTAACCACGAAAGCCTCAACCCGTACCTGACCGGTGGCGGTGCGTTCGTCGTGCTGCTGCTCCTGCTGTGGATCACCACCCGCTTCAACCGCGACCGCTGAGGCCGAGGCGTACAGCTGTGCCAGTAGGGTCTGCACGCATGGGAGAGCAGGAAGTGCCTACCGGTGCCGCAAGACGCCGACTCGGTGTGATGGGCGGGACGTTTGACCCGATTCATCACGGACACCTGGTGGCGGCCAGCGAGGTGGCCGCCCGGTTCCACCTCGACGAGGTGATCTTCGTGCCGACCGGGCAGCCGTGGCAGAAGAGCCACAAGAATGTGTCCCCGGCCGAGGACCGCTATCTGATGACAGTCATCGCGACGGCGTCCAACCCGCAGTTCTCGGTCAGCCGCAGCGACATCGATCGTGGCGGACCGACGTACACGATCGATACGCTGCGGGACCTTCGCGCCATCCACGGCGACGCGGACCTCTTCTTCATCACCGGTGCCGACGCGCTCTCCCAGATCCTCACCTGGCGGGACGCCGAGGAGCTGTTCTCGCTGTCCCACTTCATCGGTGTGACGCGGCCGGGGCATGTGCTCACGGACGACGGGCTGCCGGAGGGCGGTGTCTCTCTTGTGGAGGTCCCCGCGCTCGCGATCTCGTCCACGGACTGCCGTGAGCGGGTCGCGCATGGGGATCCCGTCTGGTACCTGGTGCCCGACGGCGTGGTCCGATACATCGACAAGCGCCAGCTGTACCGCGGCGAATGAGCCACGGCGAGGGGGGACCGGTGAACGACCGACAGAACCCGTACGACCCGTACTACCAGCAGCCGCAGATCGTCGGCTACGACGAGTACGGGCAGCCGGTGTATCAGCAGCCCGGGCAGCAGCAGGAACAGCAGCCGCAGCAGTACGACCCGTACGCGCAGCAGGGGCAGCAGGCGCAGCAAGGGTACGGATATGACCCGTACGGCCAGCAGCAGTCACAGCAGTACGACCCGTATGCCTCCCAGCAGCAGGGTTATGGCTACGACGGGTACGGCTACGACACCGGCCGGCAGCCGGCCGCGGTCGACGCCACCGCGCAGTGGAGCATCCCGCAGCAGGCTCCCGCGCCCGCACCCGTATCCGCCCCGCAGCAGCCCGAACCGCCGTCCGGGTTCGGCTCCGAGCCCGAGCCGGCTGTTCCGGAGCAGCGCCGCGCGGACCGTGAGGACGGCAACGGGCAGTACTCCTTCATCGAGGAGCCCGACGAGGACTCCGAAGACGTCATCGACTGGCTGAAGTTCACCGAGAGCCGCAGCGAGCGGCGCGAGGAGGCACGGCGACGCGGCCGCAACCGGATGGTCGCGCTCGTGGTCGTGGTGGCCCTCGTCGTCGTCGGCGGTGTCGGCTACCTCTGGTCCGCGGGCAAACTCCCGGGCCTCGGCGGCTCGGAGAAGGAGAACACCGCGACGACGGGGCCGCAGCAGCGCGATGTCATCGTGGTCCATTTGCACAACACCAAGAAGGGCGGCACCTCCACGGCGCTGCTCGTCGACAACGTCACCACCAAGCAGGGGACCACGGTCCTGCTCCCCAACTCGCTCGCCGTCTCCGACGACGAGGGCAACACGACCACCCTCGGCAAGTCCGTCGACGACGACGGTTCGACCGGCACCCGCGAGTCGATCGACACGTTGTTCGGCACCAGGATCTCCGGTACGTGGCGGCTGGACACCCCGTACCTGGAGAACCTCGTCGATCTGGTCGGCAACATCGAGGTCGACACCGACACCGATGTACCCGACACCAAGAAGGACGTGTCCCCCCTCGTGAAGAAGGGCGAGGCGCAGACCCTGAGCGGGCAGATGGCCGTCGCGTACGCCACCTACCGGGGCCCCGGTGAGGCCGAGGCGAAGCAGCTGATGCGGTTCGGGCAGGTCATGCGTGGCGTGCTGCGGAAGATCTCGGACGATCCGAAGGCCGCCACGGTCACTGTGCAGACGCTGGCGCAGATCCTCGACCCGTCGCTGCCGGAGAAGGACCTCGGCGCGTCCCTGGCGAAGCTGGCCGAACACGCCAAGATCGGCGACTACACGACTGCGCTGCTGCCGGTGCAGGCCGACGGAACCCTGACCGACGCGGCCACCGAGAGTGTCGTCAAGGACATCCTCGGCGGCACGGTGAAGGCACCGGACCAGGACGCGGCCGTGCGGGTCGGGGTCAGGAACGGCACCGGGAACGCGGGCGGTACGGAGTCCGCCCGGATCGAGCTGGTCAACGGAGGCTATGCCTTCGTCGGCGGCGGGAACACCGGCACCGAGGCGTTGTCCGAGGTCCTCTACCGCGATGCGGCCGACAAGGAGAAGGCGACACAGGTCGCCAAGACCCTGGGTCTGCCGGTGAGCGCGGTGAAGCAGGGCAAGCCTGCCGCGAACGCGGATGTGTCCGTTGTTCTCGGCCAGGACTACAAGATCAAATAGTCGGGCTCCACCTCCTGGACGATCTCCAGGAACGATCTCCGGAAGATCGCTGCGTGGGCTGTCGGCGGTCCGTGAGACCCTAGAGGTTGATCTGACCGCCGACGAAAGCCTGCTTGTGACCGCCACGGACCGCTCCATCGAGCTCATCAACGCCGCCGCCCAGGCGGCCGCCGACCGGCTCGCGCACGACATCATTGCGTACGACGTCAGCGACGTGCTGTCGATCACGGACGCCTTCCTGCTGGCCTCGGCCCCCAACGACCGCCAGGTCAAGTCGATCGTCGACGAGATCGAGGAGCGGCTTCAGAAGGAGCTCGGCGCCAAGCCGGTGCGCCGTGAGGGTGAGCGCGACGCCCGCTGGATCCTCCTCGACTACGTCGACATCGTGATCCACGTCCAGCACAGCGAGGAGCGCGTCTTCTACGCGCTGGAGCGCCTGTGGAAGGACTGCCCCGAGATCGCGCTGCCCGAGGACGCCGTCAAGACCCGAGGGAAGGCCGCGGAGCACGCCCAGCTCACCGGCGGCATGGAAGGTGACCAGAGCTGAACGGCAGCAGCAGCGGCAGCAGGGGTCGCAGGATCGTCCTCTGGCGACATGGCCAGACTGCGTGGAACCTGGAGCGCCGATTCCAGGGCTCCACGGACATCGAGCTCACCGAGACCGGCGTCGGGCAGGCCCACCGGGCCGCCCGGCTGCTCGCCTCACTGAAGCCGGATGCCATCGTCGCCTCGGATCTGCGGCGGGCGGCGGCCACGGCCGCCGAGCTCGCCGCGATCACCGGGCTCGACATCGCCCATGACGCGGGACTGCGCGAGACCTACGCGGGTGCCTGGCAGGGCCTCACCCACGAAGAGATCGTCGAGCGGTACGAGGAGCAGTACGCCGCGTGGAAGCGGGGCGAGCCCGTACGGCGCGGCGGCGGCGAACTGGAGACCGAGGTCGCCGACCGGGCCGCCCCCGTCGTGCTCGATCACGCCGACAAGCTGCCCGACGGCGGCACGCTCGTCGTGGTCAGTCACGGCGGCACCATCCGCACCACCATCGGGCGGCTGCTCGGCCTGGAAGCGCGCCACTGGGAAGGGCTGGGCGGGCTCTCCAACTGCTGCTGGTCGGTGCTGGGCGAGGGCGCGCGCGGCTGGCGCCTGCTGGAGCACAACGCAGGCACCCTGCCCGAACCCGTGCTCGGCGACTACGCCTAACGGCCTCCCCCGCGATGGGGAGTGGATCGGCGAGCGGAGTCGCAGGGCGTCGGGAGCCCACTCCCCATCGCGGGGGAGGTCGTAAGACGTCTCTCCGGGCGGCGTCGGCCGGATTTCACTTTCTGGCTGGTCACAGGCTAAAGTTCTTCTTGTTCGCAGCGCGGAAACGCAGGGAAACACAGCGAGCAGCGGGGCTATAGCTCAGTTGGTAGAGCGCCTGCATGGCATGCAGGAGGTCAGGAGTTCAATTCTCCTTAGCTCCACAATCAGGATCCCGTCCCCGGCAGGGGGCGGGATCCTTGCGTTCCCCCAGGTGTTCCTGGATGCGGCTGTGTTCCCGCACGGGTGCGGCCACTCACCCTTGGCGGCGTCGGCGCAGCGCCGCGACCTGCTCCGCGCTCTCCTCGTCAGCGGGTGTGTACGCCACGATCCGGCACTCCGGAAGCCCGTTGATGGACAGTGACACCGACGTCATCCGTATCTCGCGCTCCGCCGCCCGGTGACGGAACGTCTTCACCCGTGGACCCGGCGGGGCGACATCCCCGCTCCGCCAGAGCTCGGCGAAGTACGGACTGGCCGCGGAGAGGCGATCCACCAATGACTCCCAGGCCGGCTCGCCGGTATGGCGCCCGTAGGCCCCGCGCAGCGTCGCCACCATGATCGGCAGCTCCTGGGTCCGGTGCACGACCGGGCAGTCCTCCTCGGGCACCGTGAACAGCCTCCACAGCACGTTCGGTGCCCCCGACTCAGTCAGTGCGGGCACGTCGAACAGGTCGAGGTAGGCGGCATTGGTGGCGAGGACGTCGTACCTCGTGTTGTAGACGACCGCGGGATGCGGGTCGAGGGCGTCGATGATGCCCTGGATCTCCGGGCCGACCTCGATCGTGTCGGCCTGCCTGCCCGGCGCGTACGCCACCTCCGCCAGCTGATAGAGGTGTTCGCGCTCGGGGCCGTCCAGCCGGAGCGTCCGCGCCACGGCGTCCAGCACCTGTGGTGAGGCATTGATGGGGCGGCCCTGCTCCAGCCACGTGTACCAGGTGACACCGACCCCGGAGAGCTGGGCGACCTCCTCGCGGCGCAGGCCCGGAGTGCGGCGGCGCAGGCCCGGCGGCATGCCTACGTCGGCGGGCGTCACCCGGGCCCGGCGACTGCGCAGGAAGGCGGCCAGCTCCGACCGCCGACGGTGCGACTGATGTCGTCGCCGGGTCGGCCGGTTCGGGGCCGGATCTCGCTCGTGGTCCTGCGTGTTGTGCTGTGTCGTCACCGTCGTCACACCCCCATGGTCGGTGCCCCGCAGCGGAGTTGCCAGGTGCTGCCAGTACCAGCATCGGTGGGCTCTCGTTACCCGTATGAGGCCGGCGGCACGCTTCGAGTCATGACAGCGACATCCGAGGCAACTCCACGTTCCGTACCCAGTAAAGACGGCACCAATGACAACGGCGTCACGGACGGACATCCCGGCCGGCTGCTCGCCCTGGTCCTGGCCGCCCAGTTCATGGCCCTGCTGGACACCTTCATCGTCAATGTCGCCGCCCCGACGATCCGCACCGAATTCGGCGCCTCCGGTGCTGGGTTACAGCTCGTCGTGGCCGGCTACACCATTACGTACGCCGTTCTGCTGGTCACGGGCGCCAGGCTCGGGGGGCTGCTCGGCCACGGACGTGCCCATCTGGCCGGGCTTGCGGTCTTCACCGCTGCCTCACTCGCCTGCGGACTGGCCGCGGACACCGGACAGTTGATCGCCTTCCGGCTGACCCAGGGGATGGGTGCGGCGGTGATGATTCCGCAGGTGCTCAGCCTGATCCAGCGGCACTTCACCGGTGCGGCGCGGATCCGGGCGCTCGGTGCCTACAGCGCGGTCCTCGCCACCGGCGCGGCCGCCGGGCAGGTGGCGGGCGGGGTGCTGGTCAGCGCCGATCTGTTCGGGGCGGGTTGGCGGCCGGTCTTCCTGGTGAACGTACCGATCGGGCTGGTTCTGCTGGTGCTCGGCCGACGCGTGTTGCCACGCGAACCGCGTACCGGGCAGACCAGGGAGGAAGCGCGGGCCCGTGGGCTCGATCTGCCGGGCCTGGTCCTTCTCACCGCCGCCGTCACGCTGTTCGCCGTGCCTCTTGTCCTCGGGCAGGAGTTGGACTGGCCGGCCTGGTCCTGGGTCTGCCTGCTCGCCTCCGTCGTGTTCTTCGCCGGGTTCGTCGCGTACGAGACACGGCTGGCCGCGGGCGGCGGCGCACCCCTGATCGCCCTCAGGGTGCTGCGTATTCGCGGAATCGCGTCGGCGGCGCTGCGGATTCTGCTGGTGATGGCGATCAACGCGGGCTTCCTCTTCGCGATGACGCTGCACGTCCAGGGCGGTCTCGGCTACTCGGCGCTGCGTGCCGGGCTGATGTTCGCACCGACCGCGGTGGTCTTCGGCGCGGTCGGGCTGACCTGGCGCCGGTGGCCGACGAGTCTCCAAAGGGGGCTGGTTCCGGGCGGGTTCGTCCTGGTGGCCGTCGCCTCGGTGGGGATCGGACTGGTGATGCGCGACGGCGGGGACGGCGGATTCATGCTGTATGCGGCTTTGGTCGCCATGGGGGCGGGCGTGTCGCTGGCATTCAGTCCCCTCCTTGCCCGCGCACTGGCCGACGTGCGGCCCGAGGACGCCGCCGACGCCAGTGGTGTGCTGGTGACCGTCACTCAGCTGGGTCAGCTCATCGGTGTCGCGACGTTCGGCACGCTGTACCTCAACCGCCTTGATGCGTCAGGGGCGCACGGGGCCGGCCATGCGCTGTGGGTGTGCGCCCTCGCGCTGTCGGTGGCCGCGATCGTGGGCGTGTCGGCCGGTCTTGTAAGGCGTCGGCAACGGGTCGATTCCCAGCAGGGCTGACCCCCTTGCGGGGTCATGGCAGAATCGGACCGCCGGAGGGGGCGACGGACCGAACGGGAGGGAGCGCGCGATGCCTGCGAGCCGCCACGAGGTCGCGGACCTGCCCCTTGTTCCCGGAGTTCCTGAAGTTCCGAGAGAGAACGGCGGCATCTCCCGCATGCGCACGGCCCGCGGCCACGGCCGGAGCTGACCCATGGGTGCACACAGGCGGAAGTGCGACTGGTGCGGCAGCGGTACGCCCATTGTCCGGGACATGGATCCGATCAATGCCGAGTACCAGTACTGGTGCGAGGAGTGTGCGCGGGCGCTGATCATAAAAGGCGACCCGATCGAGACGTACCGGGAGCTGGAGGGGGAGCCGATCTACGGACGGCTGTTGGAGGAGCACTGCACCCTGAAGCGCTTCTACTCCTTCGCGACCGCCTGAGCGCCGTGTCGCACAACCTCCCAGAATTGGGGCAAATCGACTCCCGGGGGAATCGATTTGGTGGTGGGCCGGGGTGACCGTGTAATGTTCTCGATGTCGCCAGGGAAACCGGGCGGAAAACAGCACGGGGCTATAGCTCAGTTGGTAGAGCGCCTGCATGGCATGCAGGAGGTCAGGAGTTCAATTCTCCTTAGCTCCACAGGGAAGTAACAGGAAGCGGGGGGGGGGCCCCGGGGGGGGCGCCCCCCGGCGCGGGGGGGGGGTAACTGGGCGCCCCCCCCCCCGGCCGCCCGCGTGGGGCTAGCACTCCCCCCCCCCCCGGCGCCCCGGGGCCGGCGGGGGGGGGGGGGGCCGGGGCCGGGGGGGGGGGGGGGGGGGGGGGCGCGGCGGCGGCCCCCCCCCACGACGCGCTGCCGCCCAGGACCGCCGAGGTGACCCGGCAGACACTCACCGACTCCCGGAGCGAGGACGCAGAGCTCGGCTACGGATCCACGATCACCGCGACCGGCAATCTGTCCGGCACCCTCACCGAACTGCCCGCCGCCGGCCGGAAGATCACCCGCGGACAGGCGCTGTACGAGGTGGACGAACACCCGGTGACCTTGATGTACGGCTCGGTGCCCGCGTATCGCGTACTCAAGACGGGCACCGAGGGGACCGACGTGAAGCAACTGGAGAAGAACCTGAAAGCGCTCGGCTACACCGGCTTCGCCGTTGACGACGAGTACACCGACAGCACGGCCGCAGCGGTCGAGGAGTGGCAGAAGGACCGGGGCCTGGAAGAAACGGGGACCGTGGAGCCGGGGCAGGTGGTGTTCACGTCCGGCCCCGTCCGCGTGGACACCCTCGTGGCCGCGAAGGGCGACCGGACCGGCCCGAACCAGAAGGTGCTGTCGTACACCGGCACCACCAAGGTCGTCACCGTGGAACTCGACACCACCGACCAGCGGTTGGCCGAGCAAGGCAGAAAGGTCACCGTGACGCTTCCGGACGACACGAAGGTCGACGGCCGTATCGCACAGGTCTCCACGATCATCGAGGCGGGCAGCGGAGAGCAGGACGAGGCGAAGACCAAGGTGGAAGTGGTCGTCGCGCTCGACGGTGCGAAGGCACAGAAGGCGGCGGACAAGTACGCCCTGGCCGCGGTGCACGTCGACTTCACCGCGGGCAGGCGCAAGAACGTCCTCACCGTTCCGGTCGCCGCACTGCTGGCGCTCGAGGAGGGCGGTTTCGGCGTGGAGGTCGTCAAGGGCTCGACGACCTCCTACGTCCCCGTCACCACCGGCCTCTTCGCCGGCGGCCGAGTCGAGGTCAGCGGCGACGGTGTCACCGAGGGCACGAAGGTGGGGATGCCGGAGTGATCACCCTGACGGACGTGACCAAGGTCTACGGCGGTGGCGTCACCGCCCTAGCCGGAGTAACGCTGACGATCGCCGACGGCGAGCTGGTCGCCATCGTCGGCCCGTCCGGCTCCGGCAAGTCCACGATGCTCAACATGCTGGGCACCCTGGACCGTCCCACCTCGGGCAGCGTGCAGATCAGCGGATACGACGTGGGCACCCTGTCGGAGAACCAGCTCTCCGCACTGCGCGCCCGCCATATCGGCTTCGTCTTCCAGCAGTTCCACCTTGCCGCGGGCACCTCGGCTCTCAAGAACGTGGCCGACGGGCTGCTGTACTCAGGGCTGCGGACCGACGAGCGGAACCGCCGCGCCGCGGCGGCACTGGCCAGGGTGGGCCTCGGGCACCGCCTGGAGCACCGGCCGCACGAACTGTCCGGCGGCGAACGCCAGCGGGTCGCGGTCGCCCGAGCCGTCGCCGGTGACCCGTCCCTGCTGCTCGCCGACGAACCGACCGGTGCCCTGGACTCCGCCTCCGGGGCCGGGGTGATGGAGCTGCTGCGCGAACTGCACGCGGGCGGCACCACGGTGGTCATCATCACCCACGACCAGGAGATCGCCGCGTCCCTGTCCCGCCAGGTGCGGATGCGCGACGGCCAGGTGATCGCCGACACCGCACAGCCCGGGTTCGCCCTCTCGGAGGCGGGCCGATGACCACGGAAGCACTGCGGCCGGCCCGACTGCGGTCGCTCGACGTGGCCAAGGTCGGCGCGGTCGGCCTGCGCACCCGCCCGCTGCGGGCGTTCCTCTCCTCGCTGGGCATCGCCATCGGCATCGCGGCCATGATCGCCGTGGTCGGGATCTCGTCCTCCTCCCGCGCCGAACTCGACCGTACGCTGGCCTCGCTGGGCACCAATCTGCTCACCGTCTCACCGGGCAACACCCTGATGGGAGGGGAAGCCCAACTGCCGCTGCCGGCCGAGTCGATGGTCGGCAGGATCGGCCCGGTGGAATCGGTGTCGGCCATCGGACGACTGACCGATGCCAAGGTCTACCGGACGGAGAAGATCCCGAAGGTCGAGACGGGTGGCATCGCGGCGTACGCGGCCCGCACCGGTCTGCGCTCCACGACCGGCGCCAAGCTGGCCGACGGCACCTGGCTCAACGCCGCCACGAGCCGCTACCCGGCCACGGTCCTCGGCGCCACCGCGGCGGAACGTCTCGGGATCAGCCATGCCGGACCCGGCATCCGGGTGCTGGTGGGAGGCCGGTGGTTCACCGTCGTCGGCATCCTGCAGCGGGTTCCGCTCGCCCCCGAGCTGGACGTCGCGGCTCTGATCGGCTGGCAGGCGGCCAGGACCGAGCTGGGCTTCGACGGCCACGCGACCACGATCTACACCCGCGCCGCGGATGCGCACGTCACAGGGGTCCAGTCGGTCCTGGGCGCCACCGCCAACCCGGAGGCACCGAATGAGGTGCAGGTCTCCCGTCCCTCCGACGCGCTGGCCGCCAAGCAGGCGGCGGGCAAGGCGTTCACCGGCCTGTTGCTGGGCCTGGGCGCGGTGGCGCTGCTCGTCGGCGGTGTCGGGGTGGCCAACACCATGGTCATCTCGGTTCTGGAACGCCGGGCCGAGATCGGCCTGCGCCGCTCGCTGGGCGCCACCCGGGGCCAGATCCGCACCCAGTTCCTCGCCGAGTCACTGCTGCTCTCCGGCCTGGGCGGAGCCGGCGGGGCACTGCTGGGAACCGCCGTCACCGCCGGATACGCGCTGTACCAGGGCTGGCCGACCGTCGTTCCGCCGTGGGCGGTGGCCGGTGGCGTCGCCGCCACCTTCGCCATCGGCGGACTGGCAGGCGTCTACCCGGCCGTCCGTGCCTCCCGCCTCTCCCCTACGGAAGCGCTCGCGACACCGTAGTGCCGTGCACCGGCCCGTGCGCCGGTACTCGCAGCCGCGCTGGCCGCCGGGGTCGGGGCCGCCGCTCCGCTCGGCGTCGCACGCCCCGCGTGGGCGGCTCCGACCGCCCCCGGCCCGATACGATCCCGTGAAACGTCGGACTGCGCGGCTGCGCAGTCCTTCCTCAAAGCAGCCGCGCGCGCAATTTCTCCCTCGTATGATCGGCCGCTCCTACCCCTCGCCATCGTCCTTCTCGCCGGTCGAGGGTTCACGCAGCGGCCTGCGGCCGGCCTCCTGAGGCCGGAAGAACGCGTAGCGGCCGAGGAAGTTGGTGTGGTCGAACTGCAGGGGGACAAGCGGGCCAGCAGGTCGTCGGTGACGGGGAAGCCGTCGGCGGCGAGCTGCTTGGCCGCGCGGTCGAGGTAGAGGCTGCTCGACAGCACCACGGCGTTCAGGGCCAGGCCGAGCGCGCCGAGCTGGTCTTCCATGCCCTCGTGGTAGTTCTGCCGCAGCTCGCCGCGCCGGCCGAAGAAGATTCGCCGGGCCAAGCGGTGGCGGGCCTCGGTGATATTCAGCTGCTTGCCGATCATGCGGCGGTAGCCGTCGTCGGAGATGAACTGCAGCAGGTGCAGGATCTTGAAGATCCGCCCGTAGTGGGCGAAGGCGTCGCCCAGCCCGGTCGGGCGCCCGTCCCGGGACAGCATGCGGATCAGATCGTGCCCGCGGACCTCACCCAGGATCAGGGAGCCGGCTACGCGCAGCATGTCGCCCCAGTGCGCGCGGATCCGGTCCAGGCGAACCGTGTGCCGAGAGGCGACCTGCAAGGGCCCGTAGTCGGCGCTCAGCCCGGGCCAGCAGCCGAGAGCCCATCAAGACGTCCAGCAGGTCCAGGGCGTCGTCCCCCAAGGCGGCTTCCAGGTGCCGTACGGTGGCCAGCATCGTCGCGGTCTTCCTGGTCTCTTGCAGATCCCTCAGTGTCGGTGCCTTCGAGGCCATCCCGTACCGGGCCAGCGCGGCCATGCGGGCAGCCGACACCTCGCCGGTGTCCACCTGGCCGGCGCCCAGGCCACGGATCTCTTGGGCCGGTTGAGGGCCTTGCGCATCGCCGTCCCCGACACCCTCATCGGCGCGGTCCGTAGCCGCTCCAGTTCCGGCACCCGCCTCCCGGGCGGCACCTTCAGCAGCTCACGCATCGCCTGCCGCAGGTCGTCCGGCACCGCGGCGTCCGACGTCCGGTGCAGCTCGGCCATTTTCTGGGCGTGGGTCTCGGCCACCAGCCGGGTCAGCGTCGTGATCCCCGGCAGCAGTACCCGCCTTGTGATCCAGGCGGACAGGATCACCGCCCTCATCGAGGCTGCGACAAGCTTCCGGAGCCTCGCCCTGGCATGTGCCTCGGGGCGCGATATCCGCTCCCCGGAGGCACGTTCACACGTCGCGGCGTCGCACGACGACCACCGCGAGCACGACCGCGACGAGCGGCCAGAGCGCGTACACGATCCAGGATCCGGGGACCGTGGCGGTGAACATGTGCGAGTCGGGCGACGGCCCCCAGTTCTGGACCAGGCGCCTCCAGGCGCTGATGACCATCGCGTGGTTGATGTCGGCGGACCAGTGCTTGCTCTGTGAGAAGAGCGTCGGCAGCATCAGCAGCGTGAAGGCGCTGGTGACCATGGTCGCGGCGCTGTGCCGGATCAGGACGCCGAGGCCCAGGCCGATCAGTGCGCAGACCGGTGCCAGCAGCGCGGACGCCACCAGCGCCCTGAGCACCCCGGGGTGGGTGATCGGGACCCCGGCGTGCCGCCCGTTCAGGATGGCCTGAGAGACCAGGAAGGAACCGGTGGAGATGGCCGTGCCGACCGCGGTCCAGAGCGCGGCGACGACGACCGCCTTGGCCAGCACCACCGAACCGCGGGCAGGGACGGCCACGGTGGTGGTGCGGATCAGGCCGCTGCTGTACTCGCTCACGACGGTGATGGCGCCGATGCTGCCGGCGACGAGCAGCAGCGTCCAGTAGCCGGCCGTCGGATAGGCGTCGAAGGGCAGGAAGTCAGGGGGCTGCCGCGTGCTCGGGCTGAGGCCCGCGAGGTTGTTGTAGTCCGCCAGCGCGGCTGCGGCGGCGGACCCAATGACGAACAGGGTGGTGAGTGCGATCGTCCACGGGGTGGAGCGCAGGGACCGCATCTTGATCCACTCGGAGGCGAGCAGGTCGCGGAAGCGGGCGGGCGGCTCGGCGACGGGCGCAGTCGAGGTGGTGATGGGGGCGGAGGCGAGTGGGGTCATCGGGGCTGTCCTGCCAGATATTCGACGCTGTCGGCGGTGAGTTCCATGAAGGCCTCCTCCAGTGAGGCGGTTCGGGTGAACAGCTCGTGCAGCATGATCTGGTGGTCGAAGGCAAGTGCTCCGATCCGGTCCGCCGGAAGCCCGGTCACGGCGAGCTCGGCGTCAGCGAACGGACGGTGGCGCGCCGCATCGCCCGTCTCCAGGAAGTCCTGGGCGCGCAGACCCGCTTCCAGCTCGGCGTCCAGGCCGGCCGCCGCGGCTGGCTCTGAGCGCCCGGACGCCGAGGAACACCGCCACCTCCAGCGCGATCGCCCGCCGTCCCGGCTCCGGCCCGGTCACCTATCGGTCATCCATCCCAGTCGCCGCAGGCGCCCTTTGCGAGCTGGAATTCTTCTTCGATCTTCCAGCGGCGGGTGATCACGTCGATCAGGGTCGCCAGTGTGACGGACGTGGCGGAGTAGCAGCGGTAGAAGGAGAGTTCGCCGGTGTAGCGGTGGCGGCGGACGACCAGATACGTGTGCCTCGCATCGCCGGCCTCATTAACGATCAACACCACGTTCTCGTCGGCGAGTTCACCCGCAGTCCAGGCGGCGAGCCGGTCACGGGCCACATCGTGGTCGAAGCCGGAGCGTGAGAGGAAGTGCTGCAGGCAGTGCGGGCCGCAGTGGCCAAAAGCCTCGGCGAGCGTCCAGCAGTTGCGGGTGTCCAGCTCCATCAGCATCGCCTGGGTCATCTCCCGTGCCACCAGCAGCGGTTCTCGGCCCGGAAAGCAGTCCGCGATCTCGCCCATCGCCGCCCCGAGCGCCGCCGTCCACGCCTGCTGGGCTATCGCAGCCTCCACGGTCACCTGATCCTTGATCGTCGTCATAAACGTTCATGATCACGGTGGCCGTTCCCTTGCCCACGGGCACCCTCGCAACATCCTGACCAGCACGAACGCATCAACGATCAAGAAATACAGCTGCCGTGTCTTTTCCATATGGACATCGTCACGCTTCGGCAGAAAGCACCACCCCTTCGCGAATGCTCATATGGCGGGGGATCAACTCCTCGGTGGCCGCCTGCTGCGCACCAATGTCCACGCCCAGGGCGCGACCCCCAGAGTGTGGCGCCGAACTTAGCCCTCGTACTTGGCGGATGACCGCCATGTCGAATTCCGCCATCCGCAGCCCCTAGTCGCCATCGCGGCGCAGTGGAAGAGTCCCGGTGCGCTGCCCGACGTGATCGCAGCAAACACCATCCGACCGAAAGAGCCCGAGCAAGGCCTCAAGCTTCCCCTGATCACGGACACCAGTCGGTACTAAAGCACGCCGGGAAGCGGAAACAAGTCGCAGCTGCACAAGTACGACTGAGCCGAGATCCGCCTGCTTAAGAATTCACGATTTTGGTTTGCATGTACCCAGAGGAGAGCTGTACGTGTCTCATCCCCCCTCCGTGCGACCATTCCGCCGCATGTCGCGTCCGGTCGCGTTGACCACGACGGTCGGACGTGTCTGCGCGCTGATCGTGGCGCTTGCTGTCGCCGCGCTCACGGTGATCGCTGTGCCGACCGCGGCCTCCGCCGCCGCCTCCGCCTCCACCTCCGCCTCCGCCTCCGCCAAGAACCCTGTCCCGACCACAAAAGCCGTCGACGCCAACTCGCCTGGCCAGCACCCTACTAATCAGGTGTGTGTCACGCCGTCAAAAGCTGGCGAGATGTCCTGTCTCGCCATGGTCCGCACCGATATCGTCGCGGCGAAGGGTCTCCAGGCTGATGCCGCTCCCGCCGGTTTCGGCCCCGTCGACCTGCAGAGCGCGTACAACCTGCCTTCTGGCGGATCCGCTGAGACGGTCGCGATCGTGGATGCGTTCGACAACCCGAACGCCGAGGCGGACCTGGCCGTCTACCGTCAGCAGTACGGACTGCCGCCCTGCACCACGGCCAACGGCTGCTTCAAGAAGATCGACCAGCGCGGCGGCACGAACTATCCGCCACCGGACGCCGGGTGGGCCGCGGAAATCGCACTCGATGTCGACATGGTCAGCGCGATATGCCCGACCTGCAAGATCCTGCTGGTCGAGGCCGACGACAGCAACGTGGACAACCTCGGTACGGCCGTGAACCAGGCGGTGGCCCAGGGCGCCAAGTTCGTCTCCAACAGTTACGGCGGCCGCGAAGGTTCCGATCAAACCCAGTCCGACAATGCCTATTTCAACCATCCCGGCGTCGCCATCACCGTCAGCACCGGTGACTTCGGTTACGGCGTCTCGTATCCGTCCTCGTCGCCGCATGTGACGGCGGTCGGTGGCACCTCGCTGGTCAAGAACGCCTCCACCAGCCGCGGTTGGACCGAGGCGGCGTGGAGGGGTGCGGGCAGTGGCTGCTCGGATTATGCGTCCAAGCCGTCGTTCCAGAAGGACACCGGCTGCGCGCGTCGTGCGGTCGCGGATGTGTCCGCGGTGGCGGACCCGAACACCGGTGTCGCGGTCTACCACGGCGGCTGGCAGGTCTTCGGCGGCACCAGCGCGTCCGCCCCGATCATCGCCTCGGCCTACGCGCTGGCCGGGACACCGGCGACGGGTTCGGCCCCGAACACCTACCCGTATGCCCAGCCGTCCGCGCTCAACGATGTGACGTCCGGAAGCAACGGCAGCTGCTGGCCTGCCGGCTACCTGTGCGCTGCGGGGCCGGGTTATGACGGGCCGACCGGCCTCGGCACTCCGAACGGGCTCGCCGCGTTCCGTTCCGGGCCGCAAGGCACTGTCACGGGCACCGTCACCGACGGCACGGCTCCGCTGGCGGCGGCCAAGGTCACCGTGGGTGACGTCACGGCGATGACGGACGGGCAGGGGCACTTCACCCTGACCGTGCCACCGGGAACGTATGACGTCAGCGCGAGCAAGTTCGGGTACGCCGGCAAGACCGTGCCGGGTGTCGCGATCGCTGACGGGAAGACGGTGACCGAAGACTTCGCGCTGACCGCGAAGCCGCGTGTCAACGTCATCGGAACGGTCCTTGACGGTTCCGGTCAGGGCTGGCCGCTGTATGCGACCGTGCGGGTCAAGGATGAGCCGACGGCGGTCGCCTACACCGACCCCAAGACGGGGAAGTACACCCTGAGCCTGCCCGCCGGGAACACGTACACTCTGCAGGTTGACCCGTTGTATCCGGGCTACAAGCAGGATTCTCGGGATGTTCAGGTGGGTTCGGCGGATGTGACGCATGACGTCAATGCATCGGTCGACCCGATGACCTGCAGCGCGGCCGGATACGGCTTCCACTACGCCGGTACCACCGAGTCGTTCAACGGCGGCACCACGCCGGCGGGCTGGACCGTCGATGACAAGGTCGGCAACGGTCAGACCTGGGTGTTCAACGATCGCGCCAGGCGCGGCAACAGGACCGGCGGGTCCGGCGGCTTCGCCACCGTCGACAGCAGCTACTACGGTTACGGAAACACCCAGGACACGTCGCTGATCAGCCCGGTTATGGACTTCAGCCAGCGAACCCACCCGTCCCTGATCTTCCGCACCGACTACTACGGCTTCGCGTTCGGCCAGACCGGGGACGTCGATTTCAGTGTCGACGGCGGCCAGACGTGGACCAACGTCTGGCACCACACCAAGGACAGCACCCGGGGGCCGCGGACCGAGGTCGTGGACCTGTCCCAGGCGGCCGGCAAGGCCGACGTCCAGGTACGGTTCCACCTCACCGCCAAGTGGGGGTGGTGGTGGCAGGTCGACGACGTCTTCCTCGGCGACCGCACCTGTGACCCGGTGGACGGCAGCCTGGTCGTCGGCCGGGTGACCGACAAGAACACCGGTGCCGGGCTCAACGGCGCCTCGGTGACCTCGGCTGACAAGCCCGCGGAGAAGACAACCTCGGCGGCGACGCCGAACGACCCGAAGCTGGGCGACGGCTTCTACTGGATGTTCTCCTCGCTCACCGGGGAGCACACGTTCTCCGCCACGGTGGGGAACTACTACGTCGCACAGGACATCACCGTCAACGTGGCCCCGAACCACGCAACTGACGGCACGTTCGCCCTGCCCGCACCCCGGATCGCGGTCAGTCCGGCCAAGCTCAGCAAGGCGGTCGCCTGGAAGGGCCAGGGCAGCTCCACCCTGACCTTGAAGAACACCGGAACAGCCCCGGTGACCGCCAAGATCGATGAGTTGCCGGGCGTCTACCAGCCCGCCGCGGCGCAGCAGGGCGCTCCGCTGCAGGAGGTGAAGGGAAACTACAGCCCCCTGCGGTTCCGGCCCGGCAAGACCACGCAGACGGCGACCGCCAAGCCCTCGGCGACGCCGTACGAGGCACCGTGGACGACGGTGCCCGACTACCCCGTCCCGATCATGGACAACGCCGTGGCGACCATCGACGGCAAGGTCTACTCAGTCGCCGGAGCCGACGGCACGCATATCCTCAGCAAGGCATACGTCTACCACCCAGGTGCCCAGGGGTGGAGTGCCCTGCCGAACCTGAGCGTCGCCCGGGAAGCGCCGCAGGCGGCCGCCTACGGCGGCAAGCTCTACGTCTTCGGCGGCTGGGGCGCGAACGGGAATCCGGTGGCCAAGACCGAGATCTACGACCCGCTGACCGGCGCCTGGTCCACCGGCGCCGACAACCCGAAGCCGTATGCCGGCGCCGCCGTGACCGTGCTGGGCGGCAAGATCTACATCGCCGGCGGCTGCGCGTCCGCCTGTGGCACGACGGACGTGCAGGTGTACGACCCGGCCACGAACTCCTGGAGTTCGAGCAAGGCCTACCCGGAGTCGATTTCCTGGCTCGGCTGCGGCGCCATCGCGAACAAGCTGTACTGCGCGGGCGGGTTGTCGGGAAGTACCACCACCAACCACGCCTACAGCTACGACCCGGCGTCCGGCAGCTGGACTCCCGTCGCCGACCTGCCGATCGACGTGTGGGGGATGGGCTACTCAGCGGCAAACGGCAAGCTCCTCGTGTCCGGCGGCGTGACCAACGGCTCCAGGACGCTCACCAACAAGGGCTCCGCCTACGACCCGGGTTCCAACACCTGGACCGCACTGCCCAACTCCAGCCGCACTTTCTACCGTGGTGGCTCCGCCTGCGGCTTCTATAAGATCGGAGGTAGTACCGGAAGCTTTGTCGCCTTTACGACCTCGGAGCTGCTGCCCGGCTTCGACCAGTGCGCTGACACCACCGATGTCCCCTGGCTGTCGGAGGACAAGACCGACGCGACGCTTCAGCCGGGCGAGAGCGTTGACGTCACCGTGAGCTTCGACGCGAACCTCGCCGAGATCACCCAGCCCGGCACGTTCACCGCGCAGCTCGTGATCAGCGCGAAGACCCCGTACGGGATCGCGCCGGTGCCGGTGACGTTCGTGGTGAACCCGCCCAAAACCTGGGGGAAGATCACCGGGACGGTCACCGGAACCGACTGCACCGGCATGCCGACGCCACTGGCCGGAGCAACCGTGAAGATCACCTCGAAGAAGACGGCGAGCTACACGCTGAAGACCGACCAGAACGGTCATTACTCGCTCTGGCTCGACGTCAGAAGCAACCCGCTCACGGTGACGGCGTCCAAGGACGGCTGGGCGTCGCAGACCGCATCGGCTGAGGTTGAGCCGCGCGAGGCGACCACGGCCGACTTCTCTCTCAAACCCGACCCCACCTGCACCTGATCTCACGCTCGTGCGGGCCGGGGCCCGGCCCGCACGAGCAGCTGACGGCCCCGCCACCGATCCGATGGCGGGGCCGTCATGCTCGGAGTACGTCGGCTTTACAGGAGAAGTCCCTGCGACGTCTGCCGGAGTCGCTGGACGAGTTGCACGGCCCGGCCCAGGGGGTTGTGGAGCTGCCGCTGCACCTCGCCTGCTCGGGGAGGACCGCGTACGACATGAGCAAGCCTCGGCAGCGCATGGGCCTGTATCGTGCCTTCCTGCACGAGGGCCTGCGCGACGACCTGCCCCGCTACCTCAACCAGGATCTGCTCCTCCGGGTGTGGCCGGTGCGGCGCACCCTGGTCGGTCGCACCGTGTGGGAGGACGCCTTTCCGCAGCTCGCCTCCCGGCAAAGGACGGTGGCCGCCACAACCGGGTTTGAGTTGGGCACACCGACAGCGCCATGATGGGGCCGTTCAAGTAGCCCCGGCACGGTGGAGCAGTACATGCGGCAAGACGGGAAGACGGCCCCGTCCGATCTCCAGCTGAAGATTGTGCTGCACGGCACGAGACCGCCCCTGTGGCGGCGCCTAGTGCTGCCGTCCGATACCTCGCTCGGGACACTGCACGATGCCATCCAGGTCGCCTTCGGATGGCACGGTGGCCATCTGCACCTCTTCACCGACGAGTTCGGCCGGGGGTACGGCGATGCGGCCCGACTCACCGACATCGATCTCGGCTTCGGCCGTGGGGTCGGCGACGAGGACGCCACCGCGCTCGGCGACGTGCTGGCCGAGGAGGGAGCACGGCTGCGCTACGTCTACGACTTCGGCGATGACTGGGAACACGGCATCACGCTGGAGAAGACACTGCCGCGCCCGGTCGGGGCGGAGCGGACAGTGCGCTGCGTCGGCGGGCGTCGCGCCGATGTACCGGCCGAGGACATCGGCGGCGTGTGGGGGCTGGCCGAGGTGCTGGAGTGTCTCGACACCCCCGACGGGGCCGGGGATGGCCCGTACGGTGAGTTTGTCGCCGAGCTGCGGGCGGCCGGTTACGATCCGGCGGCCTTCGACCGGGACGGGATCACCGCGAGGCTGACCCGGTTGACGCCGGACACGGTGTCCGGAAAAGCGAAGCCGCCCGCTGGTGATCGGGCCGGGCGCGGCGGTGTCCGACGGCTGACCGCCGAGAACGTGGCGTTGTGTACCTGCGGGCAGTGCGGGGTGGGCGATCCGGTCGATGCCGAAGTCGGCGGACCGGCCGAGGATGTGCCTGTGCTGCGCCCGGTGACCCTGGCTCCGCAGGAGGACCTTGTCGCTGCCGTGCGGGGTGTTCCGCTCTTCGACGCGGCGCTGCGGCTCGCCGCCTGGTGCCGCGAGGGACGACAGGTCACCGCCGGCCGGGTGCTGCGGCCCGCGCTCGCCCGTGAGGCCGTCGAGAAGCTCCAGCTGTGGAAGCTGGCCGGCGACGACTCGCCGTATGCCGACGCCGTCGCGCGGGCTCGCGCGTTGAAATCCCTGCGCAGCGCCAAGGACGTGGCCGTTCTCGATGATCCGTGGTGGCTCGCCGCGGATGGCGGGATGATCACGATCAGCGGGGGCCGCGCGTGGGGCTGCGCGACAACCGGCTTCGCCGACGCGGACCTTCTGGAGTTCTGGGCCGCCACGCTGGGCGATCTACTGGAGGAGATCGGTGAGACGGGGGTGCTGGACGGGTGGCACGGTGAGCTGGGCGAGCTGACGGCCGAGATCGCCGACGGACTGGTCGGCCTGCTGTACGACGCCCCGGACGACGCCTGGGTGGATGTCGAGGACCTGCGTGCGAAGGCCCGTGAGGTGGGCGAGAACGGGCCGGAGTTCGATCTCTTCCAGGCGCTGTTCGCGGCGTCCTTCCGGGAGCTCGGGAAAGGGCTCGCCCTGCTGGGCGCGGTGGAGTACGAGCCCGGTGACAGCGACGATTCGGCCGAGGAGACTCTGCACACGCTCCTCGCCATGGTCGGACAGGAGCTGGGCGGCGGTTCGGAAAGCTCGACGGCGGCGTCGGACCGGTCGTGGGACGACAAGCGCCGACACCGCATGCGGCTCACCCCACTCGGCCGCTACGGGCTCCGCGCCTACCTGATGGAGTGCGGTGTGCCCGCGCCCCTGCTCGGTGAGTACGCCGAAGCGGACGCCGACGCTCTGCTCCAGGGGCTCCTGGGCTACTCCCCGGAGGAGATGCGCCGGGAGGTCGAAGGGTGGCTGGAGCACCGCTCGGCAGTGGATGCCGCAGTTGGGCTGCTCGACGCATGCGCTGGAGACGGCTCCGAGGCAGCGGCGAAACGCGCCGTCGCCCAACTGGTGCTGGCCGACCTCGACGACCCCCGGGCACTGCGCGTGCTGCGCAAGGCAGCGGACTCCGACGTCGAGGGGTGCCGCCAGGTAGCCACCACGACCCTGGGCGCACGCCTTGAGGCAGAAGCACACATGGACCCGGCGCGGGCGGAGGAGGCCGGATTGTGGCTGCTCATCGACGGCCTGTCGGTCCTTGCCGGTGCTCAGAAGAGCGAGGAGCTGACCCGGGGCTTCCTGGAGAACTGGAACACGGCGCCGGAGGAACTCGAACAGCGGGTGGACGAGCTGTGGCGAGTGGAGCACCCAGCCACCGCCCACGTGCTCGCCGAACTGGGTGAGGGCCTGCGCGGTGTCGACAAGCGGCTGGCCAAACGCATGCGTACCGCGGCGAACAAGGCCCAGTCCCGCTGGTGACAGCAGGGTCGGAACCTGCTGGTGGACGAAGGCGCGGCGAAGGCCGCCTGGACGACGGTGAGGCGAAAGAGAGTGGCACGAGTCCTCGTACGGGAGCAGGGCACGGGCACGAGGAGCGTGCCACCACTGGCCGCACCGGAGTCGGCTGCCTGGGCGCGGGGCCTGCTCGACGGCGGCTGGGCGGCGGTGTTCCTGCCCGGCGAGCCTGCCCGCCTCGGCCGGTTGCTGCTCTGGCAGCCCGCCGGGGCAGCCGCCGCCGAGGGCATGGCACCCACGGGCGTCGAGACCGAGGCGGCGGAGCTCGTGCTGCCGCACGGCCGCTCGGTCAGGCGGCGCAGGGTGGAGGGTTACGCGCTGCCCGTCGCCCTCGCCGTTGCCGCGCTGTCCGGGGCACAGCCGCCGCATCCCTCCGCCACCGCCTGGCAGGCCGCCTGCCGCTTCGCGCTCCGGCTGCTCGCCGACGGCCGCCTCCACCCGGCCCTCACCCCCGCCGGCTACGACACCTGGCAGGCGGGCCCCTTCACCGCCGCCCAGCGGCAGACTCTGGACGCCCTCGCCGCCGCCTTCCCGCCCCACGCCCACTGCCTGCCCGAGCCCGGGCCCACACCGCTGCGGATCGCCGAACCAGCCGCGCTGGTACGCCAGTTCTGCGACGCGGTCGCCGACGAACTGGTCCGCACCCCTGCCGCTGCGCTCGCCGTGGGAGCCCTGCCGTACGCCTGGCGCGAGACGCGTTCCGTGCCCGCCCTGCGTGAGTGGGCCGAGGAGACCGCCGCCGCGTTCACCGCCGACGTCAGGGTCTCGCTGCGGGTCGACGTACCCGAGGGGCGACGTCGGCAGTTCCGGGCCGTCCTACAGTTGCACACCGCGGCGGATCCGGCGCTCGTCGTGGAGGCCGTACGGCTGTGGAGCGAACCGGCCGAAGTGGAGCGGCTGCTCGGCCCGCGCGCCGAGACCGAGACACTGCTCGCGCTGCGCCGCGGCGCCCGCGTCTGGTCACCGCTCGACCGGCTGCTGAAGGACGCGGCTCCGGACCAGTTGCGGCTGACCGACGACGAGGCCCTCGACCTGCTGGGCGACGCCACCGACACACTGCGCGCCGCCGGTATCGACGTGCACTGGCCACGCGAGCTGGTCAAGGCACTCACCGCGACCGCGGAGATCGGGCAACGCACCGCGCCTGGCTCCAGCGCGGCCGGCCTGCTCGACGCCGACACCCTCCTCGACTTCCGCTGGCAGCTCTCGCTCGGCGGCGACCCGCTCACCGAGGCCGAGATGGACGCCCTCGCCGAGGCTCGCCGCCCCCTCGTCCGGCTGCGCGACCAGTGGGTGGTCGCCGACCCGAAGCTTGTGGCCCGCGCCAGGCGTCGCAGGATGGAACCGCTCACTCCCATGGAGGCACTGGGCGCAGCGCTGACCGGCGAGGTGAAGCGGGACGGGGAGACCCTTCGCTGCGCACCGGTCGGAGCGCTCGCCGACCTCGTCGCCCGTATCCGCGACCCCGAATCCCGCACCCCCACCGCCCAGCCCGCCGCGCTCAAAGCCACCTTGCGCGACTACCAGAAGCGGGGCCTCGCCTGGCTTTCCGAGATGTGCGAGCTCGGCCTCGGCGGCTGTCTCGCCGACGACATGGGCTTGGGCAAGACCATCACCCTGCTCGCCCTGCATCTGCACCGCCAGACCGACCCCGCCACCGCTGGCCCCACGCTCGTCGTCTGCCCCACCTCCCTGCTCGGCAACTGGCAGCGCGAGGCGACCAGGTTCGCACCATCCATCCCCGTGCGCCGCTACCACGGTGGCGACCGCCACCTGAAGGACCTCGCCGACGACGAGATCGTCCTGGTCACCTACGGCGTCCTGCGCCGCGACCGGGAGACCCTCACCGACAACGCCTGGTCGCTGATCGCCGCCGACGAGGCCCAGCACATCAAGAACCCCTACGCCGTCACCGCCCGCGAGCTGCGCGCCCTGCCCGCCCGCGCCCGCGTCGCCCTCACCGGCACCCCCGTGGAGAACAACCTCTCCGAACTGTGGGCGCTCCTCGACTGGACCACCCCCGGACTCCTCGGCCCGCTCACGGCTTTCCGCGACCGGCACGCCCGAGCGATCGAGTCGGGCGAGGACCCGCGGGCCGCCGAACGGCTGTCCCGTCTCGTCCGCCCCTTCCTGCTGCGCCGCAGGAAGTCCGACCCGGGGATCGCGCCCGAACTGCCCGCCAAGACCGAAACCGACCGTGTCGTACCACTGACCGCCGAGCAGGCAAGTCTGTACGAGGCGGTGGTCCGCGAAACCATGGCGAAGATCGCCGAAGCCGAGGGCATCGCCCGCCGCGGCCTGATCCTGAAGCTCCTCACCGCGCTGAAGCAGATCTGCAACCACCCCGCCCAATACCTGCGCCAGTCCACACCGTTGCACGGCCGATCCGGCAAGCTCGACCTGCTCGACGAACTGATCGACACCATCACCGCCGAAGGCGAGTCGGTGCTGGTCTTCACACAGTACAAACAGATGGCGACCCTGCTGGAGAAGCACCTCGCGGAACGAGGCGTCCCCACCCTCTTCCTGCACGGCGGCACCCCCGTCACCGCGCGCGAGGAGATGGTGGATCGCTTCCAGCGCGGCGAGGTGCCGGTGTTCCTGCTCTCCCTGAAGGCCGCGGGCACCGGCCTCAACCTCACCCGCGCCACCCACGTCGTGCACTACGACCGCTGGTGGAACCCGGCGGTCGAGGACCAAGCCACCGACCGCGCCTATCGCATCGGCCAGGACAAGCCCGTACAGGTCCACAAACTCCTCGCGGAGGGGACCGTGGAGGACAGGGTGGCGAGGCTTCTCGAATCCAAGCGCGCGCTGGCCGACGCCGTGGTCGGCTCCGGTGAGGCTGCTCTGACCGAACTGTCCGACGCCGATCTCGCCGAACTCGTCGCTCTGGGAAGGCAGCCATGAGCCCCTCGATCCCCGGCCCGCGCCGCGCCCCCACCCGCGGCAGGCGTGCCTTCGCCGCGACCTGGTGGGGCCAGGCATGGGTGACGGCCCTGGAGGACTCCACCCTGGACTCGGGGCGCCTGTCCCGCGGACGCACCTACGCCCGCCAGGGCATGGTCGGCCCCGTCATCATCGCCCCCGGCCAGGTCAAGGCCGCCGTCCAGGGCAGTCGCCCCCGCCCCTACCGCTCCGCCGTCCACCTGCCCGTCCTCACCGACACCCAGTGGGACACCCTCCTCGACACCATCGCGGCCCGAGCCGGGCATCTCGCCGCCCTCCTCGACGGCGAGATGCCCGCCGAACTTGTGGACGATGCCCGACACGCCGATGTCCCCCTGCTCCCGCAGCCCACCGAACTCGACCCCGAATGCTCCTGCCCCGACTGGGGCTACCCCTGCAAACACGCCGCCGCGCTCTGCTATACCATCGCCTCCACCATCGACGCCGACCCCTTCGTAGTGTTCGCCCTGCGCGGCCGCGGACGGGAAGAGGTCCTCGCCCAGCTGCGCACACGCCGTACGGCCGCCCAGGCGACATCCATCCCACCGGCCCCATCCGGCCTCCCGGCCGCCGGCGCCTACGCAGCGTGGGCCACCCTGGCCGAACACACTCCGCCCGTTCCCGAACTCCCGGAGCCGGCCCCCCACACCGCCGCACTGCCCGCCGCCCCGCCACTCAGCGCCGGTCTGTCGACCACGGACCTGGAACGCCTCATGGCGGACACCGCCGCACGCGCCGCACGACTGCTCACGGGCGACACCACCAGCCTGCATGTGTCCCAGCATGAGGACGCGGCACGGATCGCCGCGAGCAACTGCGGCCCCGAGTGGTTCAACCGCCTCATCCAGAACACCGATGCCAAGCCGACCGCATTCACCCGCCTCACCCGCGCCTGGCGGTATGGCGGCCCAACCGGTATCACCGTCGCCGAACACCCCCACGCCCCCGACCCGACGGCGATGACAGCCGCCCGCACCGCCCTGACCGAGGCCCTCACCGAAATGACCACCACCCCGGTCGCCCTCAGGGCATGGCGCAACCGCCTCACGCTCACCGACCACCGCATCCAGCTGCGCCTGGGCCCCGACACCCGCTGGTACCCCTACCTCCAGCATGACGACGGCGACTGGTGGCCAGCAGCGCCGGCCGACCCCGACCCCGTCACGGCGCTGACCTCCGTCTGGCAGCAGACCGAGAGGTGACACGTACGACAGACCCGTGAACCGCAGAGCGCATCCTGCTGGCCGCCGAGGCGTACACACGCTTCGCCCTGGAACGCCCGCACCACTTCCGGCTGCTCGCCGAACCACCCGGCGACGCCGACTCGTTGGAGGGCATCGCCGACCTGGTCGACGAACAGAACGCCAAGCTCACCTCGGCGATCCGCGACGGCGTCGCCGACGGCTCCTTCAACCCCGACGTGGACCCCAGGTCCACCGCCTCCGCACCGTGGGCCCCGATGAACGGCATCCTCGGCCTGACCCGGCGAGCCGACCGGCTCCGCGTCGACCCGCAGGACATGGGCCGTATTCGACGCCATCGTGGCCGCGCTCACCCGCGGTCTCGACGCACGCTCCTGACCTTGCCGACCACCTCCGCAGTTTGCCCGTCAGCGCCGTGACGGCCGAACCATGCCATGGGGCGGACTGCGGGCGAGGACCGAGGCGGCCCTGGCCACAGATCCGGCGCAGCCACTTGCGCGGGATCCGGATCAGCGAGGGCGGCAGGACTGTCCCCGCGGGTCAGCGCACACGCCCCCGGGGCTTGAGGGACACCGGAGGGAGTTCGGGGGCGGACAGCGGACCTCCCCGGTAGCCCTTCACCTCGCCGAAGCGGGAACTGCCCATCCAGTCCTCGCGAGCCTGGGCGATCTCCTCGCTCGTACGGCCGATGAAGTTCCACCACATGACGATCTCCTCCTCGAAGGGCTCACCCCCGAGGAGCATCAGCCCCGCGTCGGAGTCGGCGCGCAGCGGGAGTTCGGTGCGGCCGCAGCCGAGGTAGAGCATCGATCCGGGCAGCAGGGGCACGCCGTCGACCTGCGCCTCGCCGGACATGGACAGCACGGCGTACTCGAAGTCCGGATCGAGCGGCAGGCGCGCCTCAGCGCCACGGGTCAGGGCGATGTCGGCGCCGACGATCGGGGTGTAGGTGGTGCCGGGCGAGGTGGCGCCGTCCAGCTCGCCGAGGATCACCGTGGCAGTGAGGCCGGGGGCGGTGACGGTCGGCAGGTCGGTGTGATGCTGGAAGTGCGGCTCGACCCGGCGGTGAGCGTCGGGCAGCGCAACCCAGAGCTGAGCGCCGTGCAGAAAACGAGCGTGCGGCTTCGGGCTCTCCTCGGAGTGGCTGATGGCCCGGCCGGATGTCATCAGTCCCAGTTCGCGCGGGCGGATCGTCTGCAGGCTCCCCAGGCTGTCGCGGTGAAGCACCTCGCCGTCATGGAGCCAGCTGACCGTCTGCAGGCCCATGTGGGGGTGGGGCGGTACCTGCATCCCGGGTTCGTCGGCGATGTCGTCGGGGCCGTAGTGATCGACGAAGGCCCAGGCTCCGACCATCCGGCGGCCGAGGTTGGGCAGCAGCCTGCGAACCTCGGTGGACTCGCCGAGCTGAACGTGACGCGGGGTGAGGAGTTCACGCACCGGGTCGGCGACGACAAAGCCCCGGCCGCCGCAGACGGAGAGTGCGGCCTGGCGATCGAGATTGCTCATGGCGCTCAACCTATTCCGGTGCAGGCGCGGGCGGTCGATACCCACGCCAAAAGTTTGGTGGAATGTTCAACCACAAGATGGTGTTGTGCAAGCTGAAAGCGGGCCACGCGAACGACTGGGCGCATGGCCCGACGGATCGCTCCAGGTCACGACCGAGGAGGACAAGTGAACGACACCTATTACGAGTTCGGTACGGCAGCCGACCGCTGGGACCGCGCCCGGATGTTCTTCGAGGCCAAGGAGTACCTGACCGCGGCGCGGATCCTGGGCGGACTGGTCGAGGAAGCGCCGGAGCAGGTCGCGCCGCGGCTGCTGCTGGCCCGCGCCTACTACCACTCGGCGCGGCTCGGCAAGGCCGAGACGGAGCTGCGGGCGGTGCTGGAGCGCGACCCGGTGGAGCACTACGCGCGGCTGATGCTCGGCCGCACCCTGGAGCGGCAGGGCCGGCAGGAGGAGGCGAAGCCTCATCTGCGGATGGCGGCGGCGATGTCCGGGGACTTCGGGGAGGACGTGAGCAGCTGAGACGGCGGGGCTTCGGGGGGTGGGACGCTGTCCGAAGGGGAAGCCCCGCCCTCCTTCCCGGCCGCTGGGGGGTCAAGGCTGTGGGCCCGGTCGGCGTACGCATGCCGACCGGGCCCACAGCTGCGGACGGACCGTGTCCACGTGCGTCGGCCTGGGATGAGCCGCCTGCGTCGGCCGGGGCCCGTGATGCGGTACGTCGCCCCGCACTGGGCGTCGTCAAGAAGCGCGCACCGACACGGCGACCATGCCCCGCTCATGAAGGGGTACGCGCGGATCGGATCGGCCCACTCCACGTATCAGCGGTACCCAGCCCTGCTACCCACTCCTTCCGGTAGCAAAAAGACTCCGATAATTCTGGTGCGCCGAAGCTCGCCGCCGTGATAGTCCGACGAGTCATGGGAGATCTTCTGACACCTCGACTCGTACTCCACCCGCTGAGTCCCGCAGAGGCGGAGAACATAGTGGCCCGCCGTCCGGGGCCGGGTGCCCTATGGGCACCGGAGTACCCCACCGACGGCGACGCTGCCGGGGCCAGGCATTTCTTGGAACACTGCGCCGACACCGGCAACCCCCAGCCGTTCGGCGCCTACGAGATCCGCCTCCGCCAGGACGGACACGCCATAGGCGGAGTGGGCTTTCACGGCGCTCCGAACGCGGAGGGGCAGGTGACGATCGGCTACGGCCTGATCCCTGCGGCACGCGGCAAGGGGTACGCCTCCGAGGCGCTGCGGGCACTGCTGGAGTTCGCCCGCGACGAGGGCATCGCCGCCGTGAACGGTGACGCCGACCTCGACAACATCGCGTCCCAGCGCGTCATGGTGGCGGCAGGCATGCGCTTCGTCAGGGCGGACGACCGGGTGAAGTACTTCCTGATCGACTGGTCGGAGGCATCGGAAACAGCGGATGCGACGGGCATGGCTGAAGCAACCGACGCGACGGACGCCGCATAGACGGCAGAACCCGCCGGGATGCCCCGGCGGGTTCTGCCGTCATACGGCCGACGAGTCGGCCTGCGCCTCAGCTCGCAGCGGCGGCAGCGTGGGACGTGGTACCGCCCCCGGCCGTCACTGCGCCGGCCTTGGGCACCAGCAGCCGCTCGGTCAGATAACCGAAGACCAGACCGAAAGTAGTCCACAGCGTGGCCTGAACGGCGAGGGTGGCGAGGCGGAACTCCCACAGCAGACTGGCCGGGAAGTCCTTGCCGACCTCGTTGAACGAGGGCAGGAAGGCGTAGGCCAGCCCGATGACGAACACATAGGCGGCGGACGCGGCAATGGACGCGTTCCAGTTGCCCAGGCGGGAAGCCAGCCGCTTGCCGAAGATGACGGCAGCGACAGCGAGCAGCACGCTGAGGGCGACCATCAGGAAGAACAGGGTGGTGCGTTGGCCGATCGTGTCGGGGTTTCCGACAGCCGGCGGATTGGCCGGGTATTTGAGGAACGGCACGACATACACGGTCAGCAGGGCGCCGAACGCGATCAATGCGGCCGTGGCCCTCGGGCCGAACCTGCCGATGCGGCCGAGGGCGTAGCAGAAGACCAGAGCGGCGATGCCGCCGATCGCCACGCCGAAGACCAGGACACCGGTGGCGAGACCCGCGGTGGACTGCATGGTGCGGCTGACGAGTTCCTCGCCGCCGTGCTCGTGGCTGTGAGACTCTTCGAGCGCGATCGCCGCGTCCACCCGGGATTCACCGAGGAAGTAGGCGACGGCAAGAGCGAGCGCGCCGGCGGCAAGTCCGGCCAGCATGCCGCGAACGAGCAGCGCTCTGACAGATATGGAGTTCATGAGCGGTTCCCCTGAGGTGCGCAGCGTGTCAGTGGCAGGGGAAACCGAGCAGGTGGCGACCGTCGTGAACCCACTCGTGGACACCTTCGCCGGAGACGACAGCGGTGGCACCCTGCTCGGCGCCGACGAAGTACAGCAGGACGAGCATGAGGATGCCGAAGAAGACCGCCCACGGGGCAATGGCCTTCAGCGAGATGGGGGTGATGGCGGGTGTGGCGACGGTTGCGGGGGCAGCAGTCTGTGCCATGGCAGTACCTCCTGAGGGAACACGCGTCCCGATCGTGGTGCCTGAGACGACAGTGCCGGGTCTGACTTCCCGCAGGGGTGCGGGTTCACAGTGGCGCGACCGTGCCGGATTCTCACCGGACTTCCGTCACACCGTCGTCATGTTCGTCGCGACCATACCGCCTGCAGGCATGCGCCGCCATGGCGCCATCTGCGGGGCCGGCAGGCCCGGACGCCATGGTGTGCTTACCCGAAAGGCCACAGTTCAGGGAGTTGACACCGGTGTTGACGGTACAAGTGATGTTGATCTCACCGGCGCTCAATGCGGCGCTGCGTGAAGCCCGTTTCGACGGTGACGCCCCGCTCGACGCGTCCGGTGTCCGGCGGGCGCGTGCGGCCGCTGCCACAGTGCCTGCCGCCGATCGCCGCGTGTGCGGAGCGGACGAGCGGTGCGCCGGTACCGCCGAGGCGTTGGGGCTGCGGTCCAAGCCCGAACCGACCCTCCGAGGCTGGGACTTGGGGCGCTGGAGCGGGCAGCGGCTGGCGGAAGTGAGCGAGGCCGAGCCGGAGGCGGTGTCTGCCTGGCTGTCCGACCCTTCGGCGGCACCGCACGGCGGCGAGTCGCTGCTGGACCTGTGTGCGCGGGCGGGCGGCTGGCTGGACTCGTTGCATCGGGACGGCGCCGGGGACGGCCGCGTGATCGCCGTGGTCGAACCCGCGGTGGTGCGCGCCGCGATCGTGCATGCGCTGGGTCTTCCGCCGCAGGCGTTCTGGCGGTTGGAC
This sequence comes from Streptomyces sp. NPDC051286, assembly GCF_044455345.1. NCBI lineage: Bacteria > Bacillati > Actinomycetota > Actinomycetes > Kitasatosporales > Streptomycetaceae > Streptomyces > Streptomyces sp. NPDC051286. Next base: position 161,961 of record NZ_JBITER010000018.1, read on the forward strand.
GTCGCCCCGTTGACACTGACGGAGCTCAGTGGCCGGTCCGGCCGCTGGAACCTGCGCTGTGGGCGGTCACTGAGCACCGGAACCGACGCCCCGTAACCCGGCGTCGGCGTCCACCGCCGGACCGGCCCGCCCCGCCGGTGACGTCAGGCCACGGCATCCCCGACGACCGGTCCGGCTGTCCGGGTTCGTCGACGGAGCGACCGAAGCGGTCGTGGAGGCGGAGCCCAGGTAGGTGTACGCCCCCCGAGGTTCGCCACCTGCGGCAGGAAGACCACGATCAGAGTGTGGCGCAGCAGCCGTTCCGCTGGACGGAGAACACCGCACCGAACCGCAACGGCCCTGCCAACGGTGCATCGTTGGGCCGGCCTTTCGTCTGCGGTGACCAGCGCAGCGGACAGACGGTGGGCGGGCGAGCGATTTCCGTGACGAACCGCGGAATCCCACCCTTCCCCTCCGCGGTGGAGCCGCCCGTGGGTCCGCCCACATGCCCCTACCGCCCGAGCAATGTTGACAAATGGTACGTAAACTGGCCAAGGCGTTCGAATCCACCTTCTCTTCGGAAGGGCGACCGACCATGACCGATCAAACGCAGGTGAACCGGCCCGAGACCACCCGCCCGCAACCCGAGGTCACGCACGGAGCAGGACCGCACGGCGGAAACCGCAGAACGGAACCCGGGTCGCGGGGCCGAACCACGATCGCCGACGGCGTGGTGGCGAAGATCGCCGGGCTGGCAGCCCGGGGCGTGCCTGGGGTTCAGGGCATGGGAGGGGGATTCGCCCGCGGTATGGGGGCCGTGCGGGAGCGGGTGCCCGGAGCGGGAGGTCAGTCCGTCACCAGCGGTGTCAAGGTCGAGGTCGGCGAGGTCCAGACGGCGGTCGACCTGTCGATCGTCGTCGAATACGGATACGCGATCGTCGAGCTCACGGGCGAGGTCCGGACCGAGGTGATCGCCGCCATTGAGCGGATGACCGGTCTGGAGGTCGTGGAGGTCAACATCTTGGTGAGCGACGTGAAGCTGCCCGAGGAGGAAGAGGAACAGCAGGTGCTGGAGAGGCGGGTCGCATAGCGGTTCGCCGGACCGGATCGCGCCTGGTCGAGGGGGGTCCGCTTGCCGTGTCGTCGGCCTGAGACCCCGCCTGTCTCACGAGGTCCGACGAGCTGTCCGAGGCCCCAGTCGGCCACTGCCCGGCGGCCCGGGACGGCAGTACGAGCGACAGCAGTCGTCGGCGACGCCGAGATACGCCGTCCGGCGCATACTCGAAGGTGGCCCTGAAAGATTGGGGGACGCAATGATCGTCCTCGGAGTCATTCTGCTCCTGCTCGGCATGGTGGCCGGGATTTCCTTCGTGTGGACCATCGGCGTCGCCCTCGTGCTGATCGGTGCGGTCCTCTGGACTCTCGGTGCTGTCGGCCGCGGGATCGGGGGGCGGCGCCACTACTGGTGAGAGCCGGAAAACGCATCGCCCCGTGAGCTCACCGGTACTTCGCCGGTGCAGCCGCGGGGGACGACGGACCCCGTCGGCGTGTCCCGTCGTCCCTCGGAGGGACGACGGGACACGCCGACGCATCGGCTGTACTCAGCCGCGGTACGCCTCCAGCAGGCGCAGCCACACTTCGCTGATCGTCGGATAGGCGGGGACCGCGTGCCAGAGCCGGTCGATGGGGACCTCGCCCGCAACGGCGACCGTCGCCGAGTGCAGCAGCTCGCCGATGCCGGGGCCGACGAAGGTGACGCCGAGTACGATCTCGCGGTCGAGGTCGACGATCATGCGGGCGCGGCCCCGGTAGCCGTCCGCGTACAGTCCGGAGCCGGCGACGGCGGCGAGGTCGTAGTCGACGGCGCGGACGCGGTGGCCGGCGCGCTCGGCCGCGGCGAGGGTGAGCCCGACGGATGCGGCCTCCGGGTCGGTGAAGACGACCTGGGGGACGGCCGCGTGGTCGGCGGTGGCGGCGTGTGCGCCCCAGCGGCCGGTCGCCGGCGGCGCGCCGCCCTGAGCGCGGGCGGCGATCGCGGCACCCGCGATGCGGGCCTGGTACTTGCCCTGGTGGGTGAGGAGCGCCCGGTGATTGACGTCGCCGACTGCGTACAACCAGTTGCTGCCCTCAACGCGGCAGCTGTCGTCGACCTCGAGCCAGGATCCGGGCTTCAGATCCACCGTCTCCAGGCCGAGGTCGTCGGTGCGCGGGGCACGGCCGGTGGCGAAGAGGATCTCGTCGGTCTCGATGCGCTCGCCGTTGTCCAGTTCCACGGTGACCGGTCCGTCGGGGCCGGCACGCCGCACGGAAGTGGCCGAGGCGCCCATACGGATGTCGGCTCCGGCCTCGGTGAGGGCCTCGGCGACCAGCTCGCCCGCGAACGGCTCCATCTTCGGCAGCAGCCCCTTGCCGCGGATCAGCATCGTGACCTGCGCGCCGAGAGCCTGCCAGACGGTGGCCATCTCCACGCCGACGACTCCCCCGCCGACGATCACCAATCGGCCCGGCACCTCCTTGGCGCTCGTCGCCTCGCGGCTGGTCCAGGGGCGGGCATCGGCGACTCCGGGAAGGGCGGGAACGACGGCGCCGCTGCCGGTGCAGACGGCGACGGCGTGCCGGGCGGTCAGCCGGTGTTCGGAGCCGTCAGGGCCTGTGACGGAGACCTCCTTCGTGCCGGTCAGACGTCCCTGACCCCGGTAGACGTCCGCGCCGATCCCCTCCAGCCAGGCGACCTGTCCGTCGTCCTTCCAGTGCGAGGCGTACTCGTCACGGTGGGCGAGGACGGCCGCCGTGTCCAGGGGCCCCTGGACCGCCGCGCTGAGTCCGGGGACCTTGCGCGCGTCGGCGCGGGCCACGACCGGGCGCAGCAGCGCCTTGCTGGGCATGCACGCCCAGTACGAACACTCGCCGCCGACGAGCTCTCTCTCGACGACCGCCGTGGACAGTCCAGCGGCCCGGGTTCGATCCGCCACGTTCTCACCCACAGGTCCCGCACCGATCACCACGACGTCGTACACGGCATTCTCCACAGCATCTGTCATGGGGACAGTCTGGCCGTGGGTGTGAGCCGTGGCCACATGGGCAGCCGGAATAGCGCGGAACCGGGCACGGTTGTGCCGGACACGTCCGAACGGGCACAGGAAGAGGTAACGAGAGCATGAGCACCGTAGAGCTCACCAAGGAAAACTTCGATCAGGTAGTCAGCGAGAACGAGTTCGTCCTGATCGACTTCTGGGCTTCCTGGTGTGGCCCGTGTCGGCAGTTCGCGCCGGTGTACGACGCGGCGTCCGAGCGCCACGCCGACCTGGTCTTCGCCAAGGTCGACACAGAGGCGCAGCAGGAGCTGGCGGCGGCCTTCGAGATCCGGTCCATTCCGACCCTGATGATCGTCCGGGACAATGTGGCGGTGTTCTCCCAGCCGGGGGCCCTGCCGGAGACGGCTCTCGAGGATGTCATCGGGCAGGCCCGCAAGCTGGACATGGACGAGGTCCGCAGGTCCATCGAGGACCAGCAGAAGGCACCGAAGTAGGCGGCGCGCGGGCGACGGTGACGGGGCCCGGCCAGTTCGGCCGGGCCCCTTCGGTGTCCGGATATCCCTGGGGGTGGGCACCCTCAGGGATATCCGGACTGAACGCCGTTGGCTAGGGCGTGTTTCGAAAGTAGCGCCGTCCGCCCGCAGAGCGGGCCTGGCGGCGTCTGGTGCGTGCGATCGCAAGGCGGAGGGTCGCCCCGATACTGGGCGTATCGGGGCGAGCCCGACAACGCAGCGAGCGTG
>NZ_JBITER010000019.1:0-10937 GCF_044455345.1 Streptomyces sp. NPDC051286
GCAGCTGCAAGGCGCCGAAGCGGCCTCATAGCGGAGCTATCAGGCCGTTTTGGCAACGCCGCAGATGTGCGTGCAAGGCGTCGGGAGCCCGGCCACGATCTTCAAGCGCCCTCCTAGATGCGACGGCGCGCCTTGCGGGCGCGACGGACCAGGGCGGCGGTGCCGAGCAGCGCGACGGTCGCACCGGCGGCACCGGCAGCGGTGGCGTCCTTGCGGCCGAGCCGGCGTCCGGCGACGGTGTGGCGGCCCTCCACCTCTTCGAGGAGCGCTGCGAGCACCTCCTCGTTGGTCCACCGGGGACGCCAGCCGACGTCGTGCAGTCGGCTCACGCTGACCACCCAGGGGTGCATCGTGTATGCGAGGTCGCCCGCGGGGGACGGGGTGAGACCGATCCGGTGCAGCCGTGCTGCGGCGCCGAGGGCGACGGCGGAGGGCAGCTCCATCCGGCGCACACCACTGAGCTCCTCGACCTCCCCCTGCTCCAGCCAGCCGTCGCAGCCGACTGCGAACTCCCCGTCGATCTTCTCCAGCGCGGCGTACTCGAGGGCGGTGACCAGGTCGTCAACGTGGCAGAACTGCCAGGCGGGGCGCGATCCGGCGACGACGAGGAGGCGCGGCGACTCGAAGTAGCGGGTCAGCGCCGTGTCCGTACCGCCGACCAGAACGGTGGGGCGGACCACGGTGACGTTGAGCCCGGGGTGGGCACGAGGTGCGCGCCGGCCGAGCCGTTCGATCTCCAGTAGATCACCGACCCCGGTGGCCTCGGCCGTGGCGCGCAGCTCTGCGTCCTCGGCGAGCGGGATGTCGTTGTCGGGCAGCGCCCCATAGACCATCGCCGAGGTGCAGAGCACCGCCCGGTGGACTCCGGCGGCCGCGGCGGCCGTCAGCACGGTCTGGGTGCCGCGGACGTTGTACGCGGTACGGGCGGCGGGGTCGGTCTCCAGGTCGAGATCGAGTGCCAGATGGACGACGACGTCTGCGCCGCGCAGTTTCTCAGCGATGGCGGGGTCGCGCACGTCGAGAATGTGCCAGGTCGCATCGGAGACCTCGCCGCGGCGCTCGTCGATGGCGATGACCTGCTTGATCTCCTCGGATGCCGCGAGGCGCGCGGTGAGCAGCTCACCGACGCCGGTCGCGGCACCGGTGACCGCGACGACGGGGCCGCGGCTCTTGGAGCGGCTTTTCGAGGGCGTGCTCTCGTGCGAAGGGTCGGCCAGGTTTCGCGCTGCGCGAACCTGAGGATCTGGGGAACTCACCGGGCGTCTCCAGCGGTTGTCTTCAGTACGTACCCGAATGACGCGTACGTACCAGGTGGCGTCCATCCTGCCGCAGGCCGGGACCCGGCGGAGCACTGAGGCCCTGAGCGGACATGGTGTCTACGCTGGATGGTGATGTCGGGCAGTCGCCGTCGGTTCGAGCCGGCGGCCCTACGAGCCGAGGAAACCCGTGAGTGACACCCCATTCGGATTCGGCCTTCCGCCGGAGGAGCCGGAGAACGGCGACGAGGGCAAGAAGAAGGACCCCACTGGAGGTGGGCAGGGTTCGGGCGGGCCGGCGAACCCGTTCGGCTTCGGGCCGGGCGCGGGCGGGGACAACCCGTTCGCGGCGATGTTCGGCACGATGAACCCTAACGACCTGGGAGCCGCCTTCCAGCAGCTCGGCCAGATGCTGAGCTACGAGGGCGGTCCCGTGAACTGGGACATGGCCAAGCAGATCGCCCGCCAGACGGTTTCGCAGGGCACGCCGGACGGAACGAAGGACGCGAGCGTCGGCCCGTCCGAGCGGTCGGCGGTCGACGAGGCGCTGCGCCTGGCGGATCACTGGCTGGACGGCGTGACGTCGCTGCCCTCCGGTGCGGTCTCGACCGTGGCGTGGAGCCGTGCGGAGTGGGTCGAGGCGTCCCTTCCCGCCTGGCAGAAGCTGGTCGACCCGGTGGCGGAGCGTGTCGGCATGGCCATGGGCGATGTGCTGCCCGAGGAGATGCAGGCCATGGCCGGCCCGCTGATCGGCATGATGAGGTCGATGGGCGGCGCGATGTTCGGTCAGCAGATCGGGCAGGCCGTGGGTGTGCTGGCGGGTGAGGTGGTCGGTTCGACCGATATCGGGCTGCCGCTCGGCCCGGCGGGCAAGGCCGCGCTCCTTCCGTTGAACGTCGAGATGTTCGGCAAGGACCTGAGCGTGCCGCAGGACGAGGTGCGGCTCTATCTCGCCCTGCGCGAGGCTGCCCACCAGCGGCTCTTCGCCCATGTGCCGTGGCTGCGCTCGCACCTGTTCGGCGCTGTCGAGGGGTACGCGCGCGGCATCAAGGTCGACACCAGCAAGCTGGAGGACGTGGTCGGCCAGTTCGACCCGTCGCAGCCCGAGCAGCTTCAGGATGCCCTTCAGCAGGGCATGTTCCAGCCGGAGGACACACCGGAGCAGAAGGCGGCGCTGGCCCGGCTGGAGACGGCGCTCGCGCTGGTCGAGGGCTGGGTGGACGCGGTGGTCCACGAGGCCGCGAAGTCCCGGCTGACCTCGGCGGACGCACTGCGCGAGACGATGCGCAGGCGCCGTGCCTCCGGCGGCCCGGCCGAGCAGACGTTCGCGACGCTGATCGGGCTGCAGCTGCGGCCGCGGCGGCTGCGGGACGCCTCGCGGCTGTGGGCGTCGCTCACGGACGCGCGCGGTCTCGACGGGCGCGACGCGCTCTGGGAGCACCCGGACATGCTGCCGACCGCGCATGACCTGGACGACCCGGACGGGTTCGTGCACCACGAGCAGCTGGACTTCTCCGAGCTGGACAAGATGCTCGGCGAGGCCGCGAAGGGTCCGCGGAAGCCCGCGGCCGACAAGGGCGAGGAATCCGGCGACAGCGACGGCAAGGACGACACCGACCAGTGAGCCTGTACGACGACGCCGTTCTCGTACTGAAAAGGTACGAGGACCGGGCCGACGCTGATCAGGAGCAGCTGCGGCAGACCTATCTCGACCATCTGGCACAGCACCCGGACGGCATGTGGAAGGCGTGCGGGGCCGGGCATCTGACGGCCAGCGCTCTGGTCGTCGATCCGCAGCGCGGACGGGTGCTGCTGACACTGCACCGGAAGCTGCAGATGTGGCTGCAGATGGGCGGCCACTGCGAGCCCGAGGACGCCACGCTGGCGGCCGCGGCGCTGCGTGAGGCCACCGAGGAGTCCGGCATCAGCGGTCTGACGCTGCTGGCGGGCGGCCCGGTGGTGCTGGACCGGCATCCGATCCCGGCGCCCTGCCACTGGCATCTGGATGTGCAGTACGCGGCGCTGGCACCGTCGGGCGCGATGGAAAAGATCAGCGACGAGTCGCTGGATCTGCGCTGGTTCGCGTACGACGAGGTGGCCGAGGTGGCCGACACCTCGGTGGTGCGGCTGGTGGCACGTACACGCGCGGCGCTGGAAGGCGGCCGGTAGCCGTACCGACGGCCCTCGGCCCCGGATCAACGGGTGAGGGGCGACCTCTCACAAGGTCGCCCCTCACCCGTGTACGCGCGCCGCGGTTCAGTTCCAGGCGTTGTTCTGGTTCTGGCCGTGCGCTCCCTGGCCCATGCCGTACTGCGCGCGCAGCCCCTGGCCGATCTGGGCGCTCTGCGGAGGCAGCACCTCGCTCGGCTGGACCAGGGCGAAGCCCTGTCCGAGGAAGCTGAGCTCCCAGCCCTCGCCGGTGTTGCCGCGCCGCCGCCAGACGCCCGAGGAGTGCGTCTGTGCCTGCATCTGCACGCGCAGCGAGCTGGACCAGGCGACGATCGCGTCGGCGTCGACGTTGACGTACTTGTCGGGCGTGACCTGCATCATCAGCGGCTGGCCGGATGTCATCAGGGCGACCTTGCCGGTGCCGGAGATGTTGAGCTGGTACTTGCCCGTGCCCGAGATGCCGTACTGGCTGTCCACAGCGATGACCTCGGTGTGCAACGACGAGTCGAGCGCCAGGACATAGGCGCTGTCCACCGTCATGCCGTCCCGGTCGACGTCCACGACATGCACGTACTGCGCGAGGTTGGCGAGGTAGACGGTGCCCTGCCCCGAGCAGCGCATCAGGTCGAGGCCCTCACCGGTGTTCGCGCGGGCGCGGCGCTGCCCGTGCGACTGGTACTCGCCGTCGAACTCCATCAGCCCCTGGTACGCGACCATCGCTCCCTTGCGGGCGAGGACGTCGTCGTGGCCGGTCAGCGAGACCCGCAGGAGCTGCGGGTTCTGCAGGGTGTACCGGTCCTGGGACTGCTGTTCCGTATAGTTGAAAAGCGGACTCTGCATGGTGTGTTCTCGCTCCCCCTCAGTTCCGGACCCGCAGGCGGTCCGTACTGTCCTCGCTCGGCTGGACGACGACGATGCCCTGGCCGGAGAACGCCATCTGGAACGCCTCGCCGCTTCCCCGCCCGATCAGCGAGGAGGCCTTGAAGCTGCGCTTGCCCTTCACCTTGAGGTTCGGGGACCACGCCACAAGGGCGTCCGGGTCGACATAGGTCTCGTCCTCGCCGCGTCCGCAGTCGACGACGATCGGAGTGCCGCGCGAAGTGATCGCGACCCAGCCGGTGCCGGAGATGCAGACGTTCCACAGGCCCTGGCCGGCGAACTTCGCCAGCCCCTTGACCCGCTCCACGCCCCAGGTGAGGTGGCTGTCGAAGGCCAGGACGTTGGTGCCGTTGACCGAGAGGGAATCGTTGTTGAGATTGACTACGACCACATCCGCGCCGTAGTCGGCGAGGTAGAGCAGCCCGTCACCGGAGCACTTCATCAGGGGTGCGCCCTCGCCGGTGATCCACTGGGAGGCGATCTGCCGGACGGCCGGCGGGTTGGGCTCGTACTGGATGAAGCCCTCATAGGACACCATCGAGCCGGTACGTGCGTAGAGGTCCTGGCCTGTGGCCATGGCGACCTTGAGCATCGTATGGCCGTGGTTCTCCATACGGGCCGTGACGGGGGTCGGGGCGAAGCCCGCGAGCTGCTGGTTCATGACGGGCTCCCTCAAACCTCGTAGGGCTGGACGACGATGAAGTTGCCGGGGGCTCCCCGGAACTGGAGGTTCACGGTCTCTCCGCTGTGCCCCGGGTACGCGTTGCGGCGCAGCCGGACCTGGCTGGAGATGATCACCTGGGACGCGGACGACCACGCCACGACGGCGTTGCAGTCGGCGAACGTGGTCGGCGTGACCGGCAGGACGACAGGGACGCCGTGGGTCTTGACGACGACCGTGCCGCTGCCCTGGAACTGCATGGTGAACAGGGCCCCGCCGGGGATGCCGTGACCCTCGATCCTGCGGACCTCGTACTGCAGCGACTCGTCGAAGGCGAGGACGCTCTCCGCGGAGACGCAGATGCCGTCGCCCTGGAGCTCGATGGAGTGCAGATGGGCACCGTCTTCGGCGAGGAAGACCTGGCCGCGACCGGTACAGCGCATCAGCTGCATTTCCTGGCCGGTCGCATTCCCGACCACGCGGCCCACGAAACCGGCACCCTTGTAGCTGAAGTCGACCTTGCCCTGATACATCACCATGGAGCCCTGACGGGCGAGCACCGGTGTACCGCCCATGGTGAGGTCAACCCGCATGAGCTGCTGGTTCTGCGGCGTCCAACGCTGTCCGGTGGCCGTCTCCTTGTACGGCTGGAGTGCGGCCTGCAGACCGGCACCGGCCTGCGGCATGCCCGGCTGCATTCCGGGGGGCTGTTGACCGTACGGAGTCGGGGCCTGCTGACCGTACGGAGCCGGGGCCTGCTGACCGTACGGGGCGGCCGGCATGGCCTGGCCGGGAAACTGCCCGAACTGGGGCTGCTGGGGCGGCTGTCCCGGCTGACCGTAGGGAGCGGGGGCGGGCGCGGGCGGAGGGACGGTGCCACCCTGCGGTGCCATCGGCGCCGCGATCGTCGGCGCGGCATGCATCTGCTGCTGCGGAGTGGGGGCCTGCGCGGCAGAGGCGCCGAAGGACGGAGCCGACTGCGGGACTTGAGGGACCTGCGGGACTTGAGGGACCTGGGGGGCGGACGGGACACCGAAGGACGGAGCGGGCGCCGGGGCCTGCGCGGGTGGGGCGAACGCGGGGGCCGCAGCCGCCGGCGGCGGCGGCGCGGCGGGCTCCTCCTCGGCGACCTCGCCGCCGAAGTTCTTCAGCAGCGCGTCGAGGCCGCCGTCGAAGCCCTGTCCGACAGCGGCGAACCGCCAGACGTCCTTCAGGTAGAAGTCGCCCAGCATCACCGCGCGCTCGGTGGTGAACTCGGAGCCGGTGAAGGCGTACCTGACGACTTCCTCGCCACCCGCGACGATCCGGATGTATCCCGGACCGATCTGCGACATCTGCCCGGCGCCGTCGACCGTCGCAGTGAACGACAGCTTGTGGATGTTCGCCGGAATGCGGTCCAGAGTGACCCGGAACGACTCGGTGTCACCGGACTGGGCGCCGAGGAGCTGAATGGACTCCTCGGGCGATTTCGGCTGATTGAAGAAGACGAAATACCGGTCGTCGGAGAGCTGTTCATGAGCATCGAGGCCGAAGCAGCTGATGTCGAAGGTCAGTCCAGGACCGGCGATCTGCACACCTACGTACAGATCCGTCCCCAGCGTGAGATCACTGATCTTGGCCTTGTGGCCGCGTTGGAATTCCCTGGCCATGCGAAACGACCGTCCCCCATCCCGAATGTGAATGCGTCGCGCCAGGCTAGCCGCAAACTCCGACATTGAGCGAAGCCGGTACACACCCGGTACAGAATCACTGAACGTCACTCACCGCGCGCGGCAGGCAGATGAGGCAACCGGTCCGCCGCCACCACTCCTTCGAGGTAGCCGCGGGCCCGCTCGGTACGCGGATACGCCTCCAGCAGCCGCCAGAAACGCGGACCGTGCCCGGGAACCAGCAGATGCGCCAGCTCGTGGACGAGCACGTAGTCGACGACGTACTCCGGCATACCCTGCAGACGGTGCGACAGGCGGATGCTGCCCTCCGCGGGGGTGCAGGACCCCCACCGGGTGTTCTGGTTGGTCACCCACCGCACCGAGGCGGGCCTCGCCCGGCCCTCGAAATACTGGACGGACAACCGCTCGGCCCGCTCGGCGAGTTCGCTGTCGCCGAGGATGCGCTTGCTCTCCTGGGCCGCGAGTTTGTCAAGCATCACGGTCACCCAGCGCCGCTCCTCCGCCTCCGACATCTTGGCCGGGATCAGCACGATGGTGCGGTCGCCCTCCCGGTACGCGGACACCGTTCTGCTACGGCGGGTGCTCCTGCGGACCTCGACCGCGCTCGTCACCGAGACACGGGGCGGATGGCTGGCCGCGCTGCGCTGATGGTCTTTGGCGCTGCGCGCGGGGGTCTCCCCGGCGAAGCCGGGTGACGGGTCGGCGGGCACGCCCCGACGGTACCCGCTGTCAGTGCGGGAAGTCCCGCCTCCGGGAGGGTTCGCGCGTGATCCGTTCCATGGCACGCACCATTTGAACGACTAATACCCCATGCCTGTGGATAACTTTCTGCACGCTTCGGCACCGGCCTGCATTCTGGCAACGGATCTCGCGAAGCTCCGGTCCGCGGCCGGCGCGCGCAGATCACTCCGGACCGCACAGAGATCGCACAGAGATCGCACGGAACAGCGACAGCAGCAGGACGAACACGAACCAGGGGGAAGCCATGCATCCGATGTTGAAACCCGCACTGCGCCGAGCATGGTGTGGAACGAACACCGTGCAATTCGGGGTGACGCCCGCTCACGCGGTGAAGGTGGGGCCGATGGATATCGCCACGCGCAGTTTCCTGGAACTGCTCGACGGAACGCGCGGCCTGCCGCTGCTGCGCGAGGAAGCCAGGGCACTGGACCTGTCGGACCATCACGTTGACATCCTGGTGGCGCGATTGGCGGAAGCGGGACTGATCGACGATGTCCGGGCGGGCGGGCCGGAAGCCGATGCGTTACGGAACCGGGCCGACGTACTGGAGCGACAGCGCCCCGACCTCGCGTCGCTCTCGGTCGTGCACCCCGAACCCGGGGGCGGGCTGAGACGGCTGGCGGCCCGTCGCGCGATGCGGGTCCAGGTGCGGGGATCCGGCCGGGTCGGTGCGGCCATCGCGGCGGTGCTGTCCGGGTCCGGTGTGGGCCTGGTCGAAGTCCTGGACGGTGGGGTCACCGAGCAGTCGGACGTCGCACCCGGCGGGCTTCCGGCCACTGCGGTCGGTGAGCGCAGAGACACCGCCGCCCGGCAGTTGGTGCGACGATCCGCTGTCGGTCCCGCCCCCCGGTCGACGGGGTCGGACCGCTCCCCGTCGCGTGGTGGTCCCGGGCTGTCCCTGGTCGTGGTCGCTCCGCGGGACGGTCTCGCGGCGTACGCCCCCGACCCGCGTACAGCCGAGCCATGGATCGCTTCGGGCACTCCTCATCTCTATGCCGGGGTGATCGAGGCCACCGGCGTGGTCGGTCCGCTGGTACTGCCCGGCGGTACGGCCTGCGCGGGATGCCTGGATCTGCACCGGACGGATCGGGATCCGCAGTGGCCGCGCATGCTTGCGCAGTGGCGGTCCGGGCGGCGCGGCGCCGTGCAGGCGTGCGACCTGGGGCTGGCGACAGCGGTGGCCGGTCTCGCGGCGGCCCAGGCGCTGGCGTTTCTCGATGGCGAAATTCCCGTCGGCACGGGAGCCAGATGCGAGGCCGCCCTGCCGCTGTTGGACTGGCGGTCGGAGAGGATCGGACCACACCTCGACTGTTCCTGCGGGGCGAGTCGGCACACTGGGAGGGAGCGCGCCTCCGGGCTCGGCGCAGCGCAGGACACAATGGCCGGGTAACCGCCGCGCGCGGCACGGCAGTCTGGGATTTGGAGGGGCGTATGTCTGATCTTCCCCGGAAAGCGGTCACCCGTACAGCCAAGTTGGCCGCACTGCCACTCGGCTTCGCCGGCCGTGCCACGTGGGGGCTGGGCAAGCGGATCGGCGGCAAGTCCGCGGAGATAGTGGCCCGTGAACTCCAGCAGCGCACGGCGGACCAGCTGTTCCGCACGCTGGGCGAGCTGAAGGGGGGTGCCATGAAGCTCGGTCAGGCCCTGTCCGTCTTCGAGTCGGCACTGCCCGACGATGTCGCCGGGCCCTATCGGGCGGCGCTCACCAAACTGCAGGAAGCCGCTCCCCCCATGCCGACCCGCACCGTTCACGCGGTGCTCACGGAGCGGCTCGGTGAGGACTGGCGGGAGCTGTTCCTCGAATTCGACGACAAGCCGTCGGCTGCCGCGTCGATCGGGCAGGTGCACCGGGCGGTCTGGCACGACGGGCGGGCCGTTGCCGTGAAGGTGCAGTATCCGGGCGCCGGGGAGGCCCTACTCTCGGACCTGACCCAGCTCAGCCGCTTCGCCCGGCTGCTCGGCCCGCTGATCCCCGGAATGGATATCAAGCCGCTCATCGCGGAGCTGCGCGACCGGGTCTCGGAGGAGCTGGACTACGAACTGGAGGCGCAGTCGCAGCGGGAACACGCCGAGGAGTTCGCGAACGACCCCGATGTGGTGATTCCCGGTGTGGTGCACCAGTCCGACCAGGTGCTGGTGACGGAGTGGATCGACGGTGTCCCGCTGGCCAAGGTGATCGCGGAGGGCACCCAGGAGCAACGGGACCGGGCGGGTCAGCTGCTGGCACGATTCCTCTTCTCAGGTCCGGCGCGCACGAATCTGCTGCACGCCGACCCGCATCCCGGCAACTTCCGGCTCCTGCCCGGGGGCAGGGAAGCGGACGGGGAGGCGGAAGGCGGTGGGAGCGGGCCATGGCGGCTCGGGGTGCTGGACTTCGGCACGGTGGACCGGCTGCCGGGCGGCCTGCCTCAGCCCATCGGGGACTCGTTGCGGCTGACGCTGGCGGGTGACGCGGAAGCAGTCTACGAACTGCTGCGCGAGGAGGGCTTCGTCAAGGAATCCATCGACCTCGACCCGGATGAGGTACTCGACTACCTCCTGCCCATCATCGAGCCGGCGCAGGTGGAGGAGTTCACCTTCACCCGCAGCTGGATGCGCAGTCAGGCGGCCCGGATAGCGGATCCCCGCTCCCCCGCTCACCAACTGGGCAAGCAGCTGAATCTACCGCCCGCCTATCTGCTGATACACCGGGTGACGCTGAGCACGATCGGGGTGCTGTGCCAGCTGGGTGCGACGGTGCGGCTGCGGGACGAACTGGAGTCCTGGGTCCCGGGGTTCCGGCCCATCGAGGACCTGCCCGATCAGCAGAACCGGGATCGGGAGTTCCCGGATCAGGAACTGACCGGCCAGGAGCTGACCGAGGACGAGCTGCTCGACGACCGGCCGGCCTAACGCCGTGACCGGCAAGGTGTGCCTCATGAGGAGCGTCGTCCGGTGCGTGCGATCGCACGGCGGCCGGAAGTCCTTGGATGGGGTCTCCCCTGCTCGAACGGAGCTGAGAGCTTGGGGAAGGAGCTACCAGGACTTTCGGCCAACCCGACGAGCGGGCGTGCTGGGCAGCCCGACGGGGCAAAGCTTGCCGGGAGGGGCACTAGTACCTCTCCCGGCACCAGGAACCGGCTCAGTGCTCAGGGCCGTCCCCGCCGACCCCGGCCCCGGCGCTGGCACAGGTCTCGGAACCCGGGAGCAGGTCACCACCAGGCCGAATCGAGGCGGCCCTCGATCGCCCTGATGTGGGTGCGGGCGCAGTCGTCGCAGAAGTGGTGGCGCCTGCCGTTCTCCACGGAGCAGATCCAGGTCGGCGGAGCGTACGCGCTGTCGGCGGTGGTGCCGCACAGGGCGCACACCACAATCTCGGCACCCGGCTGGGCGGGGTGATGAGTCTCCACCCCGTGACGATAACTCCGTCCCCGCTGCGCGGCACGGCACCACACAGCACGACCGCGGGGGGGGGGGGGGGGGGGGGGCCCCCCCCCCGGGGGGGGGGTGGGGGGGGGGGGTGGGGGGGTGGGGGGGGGGGGGGCGGGGGGCCCCCGCCGGGGGGGGGGGGCCGGCGGGCGA
>NZ_JBITER010000019.1:10947-39311 GCF_044455345.1 Streptomyces sp. NPDC051286
GACAAAACCCCCCCCCCGGGGGCGGGCCCCGACCCACCCCCCCCCCCCCCCGGGGGGGGCGCGGCCCCCCCCCCCCCGCGGAAGGGGTACTGACTGGGGGTTACTGGCTGCTTCCGGGCGGAGCGGCGCCCGGCAGCGGGTGCTGCGGTTTCCGGCCTGGCTAGTGCCGTGACCGGCAATGTCTGCCCCGCGACGGGGCAAAGCTTGCCGGGAGGGGCACTAGTGCATGAGCGCCATGGCCAGCGCACGGCGGGCGCGTAGAGAAACGCGCTCCGCCCGGCGCTGCATCCGCCGAGCGGTCACCAGGCGCACGGCCCGGCGCTCCGCGTCGGCTTCCCTCAGGCGGTCGTGCATATGTGCACGTGCCAGGGCTTCTGGGATGAGTTGCATCTCGCGGTTCCTGTTCTGACGCGAGTCGTTCGCGCCGATGATCGTGACGTTCGGTGTCGCGGAGCCAATGGGCTCATTCGTGGGGACGGTCATTGGTGCCTGATTTCGAGGGTCGTGGGTCCGGGGACGGTCGATGGTTCCGATGCGCTTCATGGGTTTGGGAACCGTGGTTCCCAGGCCGGCGGTCACGCCGCGACCGGGTTCTTGCGCGGACGGCCACGCGGCCGCTTGCGAGCGACGACGACGCCCTGGATGAAGAGCTCACCACCCCAGACACCCCACGGCTCGCGGCGCTCCTTGGCGCCGGCGAGGCAGGCCTCGACGAGCGGGCAGGTGCGGCAGAGCGACTTGGCGTACTCGACATCGGCCGGCGACTCGGCGAAGAAGACCTCCGGGTCGTAGGAACGGCAGGGGACGGGCACGCCGAGGTTCTCGATGGCGTCGTCGAGCGCGGTGAGCGCAGTGAGGGGGATCAAGGTGGAGTCCTCCGTGAGGCCGGGCGGGGAGATCGTTTCGGAAGGCGGTACGGACGGGGCGTGCGCTTCGAGTTGCACGGTGGTGGTGTCCTCGTCTGGTTGTTCCGGCCGGTCGGCCGGGTGGCTGCTGGTACCGGGTACTGCTTGTCCCGAGGCGCCTTCTCGCTGTGTCGTCCGTTGGGACAAAACAAAAGGGCCGCGGATCCCGAGTGGGGTTCCGCGGCCCTGAAGGCGCCGGCCTGATGGCGTATCAGGCTGGATCACTCCAGGGTTCAGGCCCACGGAAGGCCCACATCATGTGGTCGTGCGTCGTCTGCTGCTCGGCTCCGGCACCGACTGCCGCAAAGGCATAGGCCGCCTTGGCCTGTCCCTTCGCTACTGCTGCCGCCGGTGCCTGGGTCGGTCGCTCATTGCGCTCCCGCACGGGGAGGCTCACCAGGGACAGCGGGCTGACGGCGGAAACGCCGGACAGACCGGTGCCACGAAGCGAGAATTCCGAAGAGCAGGCGAGGCCGAGCGAGCAGGCGGAGACGACCGACAGATCGGTCACTTTGTTGGTCTTGATGATGCTGATCACGACAATCGCCTCCTCTCGGCGTCTCGGTGGACCGGCGGGCCGGTCCTGCGTATTCGGATAAGTACAGCACAGGATCAGGGCTTCAGAGAAGCCGCTGTTCCCGTGGTTAAGAACCTATGGTGATGACTGGGGCGGGCGCAAACTATTTTTTCGACGAGTTTTTCTCACACCTCCCCGCCGTCTCCCCCAAGCCCCTCGACCGCGTCCTCACCTGCACAGATGGCCAGCACTGCGGCTCCGAACCGGTCCATCTTCCGGACACCGACCCCGGAGATTCCCGTCAGTTCGCCCTCGCTGCCCGGAACCGCCTCCGCGATCGCCATCAACGTCTTGTCGGTGAACACACAGTAGGCGGGCTGGCCGATCTCCTTCGCCCGGTCCGCCCGCCAGTCGCGCAGCCGCTCGTACAGCGCCTCATCCATGTCGGAGGGGCAGTCCTCACAGCGCATCAGCTTCATCTCGCCGGCGTCGGTGAGTGTCTTGCCGCAGACCCGGCACAGCGCGGGGCCACGACGTCTGCGCTTGATCACCGCGGGGCGCTCGATGCCTCCGCCGCCAAACGTGCCACGCCCGCTGAGCGCCGCCGAGCCGGGACGCACTCCGTTCAGGAAGCGGCTCGGGTGCCGCCCGCCGCGGCTGCCCGGCGACCGGGACAGCGACCATGACAGCGAGAGATGGAAGCGCGCCCGGGTGACACCGACGTACAGCAGGCGGCGCTCCTCCTCGATCTGCTCATCCGTCCTGGCGTATGTGATCGGCATCATGCCCTCGGTCAGCCCGACCAGGAACACGGCGTCCCACTCCAGGCCCTTCGCCGAGTGCAGCGAGGCCAGCGTGACTCCCTGGACCGCCGGGGCGTGCTGGGCGGCAGCCCGCTCGTCCAGCTCCGCCACCAGATCGGACAGCGTCGCCCCCGGCTTGGCCTGTTCGAGGTCCTCGGCCAGCCGGACCAGCGCGGCGAGGGACTCCCAGCGGTCGCGCATCGCGCCGGAGCCCGCGGGCGGCTCCGTGGTCCACCCCTTGGTGGAGAGCACGGCCCGCACCTGGGAGGGCAGCCCGTCCGCGTCGTCGAGCAAGGAGTCGTTCCCCCCGGCGCGCGCCGCGCCGCGCAGGGCGACGCCCGCTTCCCGCACCTCCGCGCGCTCGAAGAAGCGCTCGGCGCCGCGCAGCTGGTAGGGCACGCCCGCGTCGGAGAGGGCCTGCTCGTAGACCTCGGACTGGGAGTTGACCCGGTAGAGCACGGCGATCTCCCCGGCCGGGACGCCGGAGGCGATCAGATCGCGGATCCGGCGGGCGGTGCCCTCCGCCTCCGCGGGCTCGTCCCCGTACTCCGTGTAGGCCGGCTCGGGGCCCTTCTCCCGCTGCGAGACGAGTTCGAGCCGGTGCTCGGCGGCGCGGCCACGGGCCTGGCCGAGCAGGCCGTTGGCCAGGTGGACCACTTGGGGCGTGGAGCGGTAGTCCCTGACCAGCTTGACCACCGTCGCGTTCGGGTGGCGGGTGCGGAAGTTCAGCAGGTGTTCGGGGGTGGCCCCGGTGAAGGAGTAGATCGTCTGGCTGGCGTCCCCGACGACGCACAGGTTGTCCCGGTCGCCCAGCCAGAGGTCGAGCAGGCGCTGCTGGAGCGGGCTGACGTCCTGGTACTCGTCGACCACGAAGTGCTGGTACTGGCGGCGGACATGGTCGGCGATGTCATGACGGTCCTGGAGGATGGCGACGGTGAGGAGCAGCACGTCCTCGAAGTCGATCACCGAGCGGTCGCGCTTCAGTTGCTCGTACATCGCGTAGATCTGGGAGATCTCGGCGGTGTCGCGCGGGGCGTCGCGCTGGGACTTGGCGACTGCGGCCGGATAGTCGGCGGGCACGGTCTGGGTGACCTTCGCCCACTCGATCTCGCTGGTGACGTCCCGCAGCTCGTTGCGGTCGAGCCGGATGCGGCAGCGGGCAGCGGCCTCGGCAACCAGCTGGACCTTGCGCTCCACCAGCCTCGGCAGCTCGCCACCGACTGCTTTCGGCCAGAAGTACTGGAGCTGGCGCAGGGCGGCGGAGTGGAAGGTCCGCGCCTGCACCCCGGCGGCGCCGAGCTGGCGGAGGCGGCCCCGCATCTCGCCCGCGGCGCGGTTGGTGAACGTGACGGCCAGCACACTGGTCGGCTGGAGTATTCCGGCGCGCACCCCGTACGCGATGCGGTGCGTGATCGCTCGCGTCTTGCCCGTACCGGCTCCGGCCAGCACGCACACCGGGCCGTGCAGGGCCAGGGCGACCTCGCGCTGTTCGGGGTCCAGCCCGTCGAGCACGGCGTCCGCCGACCCGGGGACCTGCGGGAAAAGAGAGGAATGCGTTGCTGCTGTCACCCCGCCATGCTGCCAGGTCGGGAGAGCCGTACGCGGAAGTTGTCCACAGGGGAGCGGCATCCGTCGTACTAATGCGGAGTCGGCGACGGGAATGGTGACCAGGTCACGTACGTTCCACTCCCTGCGGGGATGCGCATGGGCGGCTTTTCCGCAGTCGTGAGTGAGACGAACAAGACAGAGGAGCGCGAAAACATGCCGGGCACTGTGACGATGTACAGCACCACGTGGTGCGGCTACTGCCGTCGGCTCAAGGGCCAGATGGACCGCGAGGGCATCACGTACAACGAGATCAACATCGAGCAGGACCCGGCGTCCGCGGCCTTCGTCGAGCAGGCCAACGGGGGCAACCAGACCGTCCCGACCGTGCTGGTGGTTCCCCCCAATGGTGGCGAGAACATCGTCATGACGAACCCGAGCCTGGCCCAGGTGAAGCAGGCCCTCGCGGTCTGATTCCCGCGCTCGCGGCAGCGGACACGCGCGCACCGACGCGCCTGCAGACACGCCCGCCGCCTTCCGGTCCTCCGGAAGGCGGCGGGCGTGTCCGTGCCCGCGAGCCGGCAGGTGTTTTTGTGCCGGACAACCGGGCGTCAGCTCACGCCGCGGCCCCGAGCTGCAGGGCGGCCGCGGCCACTGTCTGTTCGAGAAGGATCGCGATGGTCATCGGTCCGACGCCGCCCGGGACCGGCGTGATCAGCCGTGCCCGCTCGGCCGCGGTCTCGAAGTCGACATCGCCGACGTTGCCGTCGTTGTATCCGGCGTCGAGCACCACCGCACCCGGCTTGATGTCCGCGCCGGCGATGAAGCGCGGCTTGCCGACCGCGGCCAGCAGCACGTCCGCCTGCTGCACGATCGACGGGAGGTCGGCCGTTCGTGAGTGACAGTACGTCACGGTGGCGTCCCGGCCGAGCAGCAGCATCCCGGCGGGCTTGCCCAGGATGGCGCTGCGGCCCACGACGACCGCGTGCTTTCCCGTGAGGTCGACCTCGTACGCGTCGAGCAGGCGCATGATGCCGCCGGGTGTGCAGGAGACGAAGCCGGGAAGGCCGAAACTCATCGCCGCGAACGAGTGCATGGTGACCCCGTCGACGTCCTTGACCGGGTCGATCGCTTCGAAGGCGGCGCGCTCGTCGATGTGGGGACCCACGGGATGCTGCAGCAGGATGCCGTGCACATCGGGGTCGTTCGACAGTGCGGTGACCGCGTCGACCACGTCCTGTGTGGTGGAGGTGGCGGGAAGGGCCACGTGCCGTGACGCGATGCCCGCGCTTTCGCAGCGGCGGCGCTTCATCCGGACGTAGGTCACGGACGCCGGGTCGTCGCCGACCAGAACGGTCGCCAGGCAGGGTGCCTTCCCGGTGCGCAGCCGGAGTTCCGCCGCCGTCGCGGCGCTGGTCTCGATGATGCGGCGGGCAAGGGCGGTGCCGTCCATCGGACGGGCTGTCTGTGTCTGGGCCACGCTTCACTCCTGAGCGTCACAAGGATCACGATGAATCGCCCAGGCGCACGGCATCGACGGTTGTCGAGTGTTTTCGCCGGACCGCTCCCCGGTGGTGCTCCACCTCAGCGCCAGTCACGGCCCAAAGCCAGATTAACGGACAGAGCACCCTGGGGGGAGGAATCAGGTGGCAGTGACGGGCGGACGACCGGCCGCGCATGCCCCGTCGCCCGCCCCGCACCGTGTGTCAGCCCACGCTGCCCGGCTTCGGGAGCGGCTTGCCGTACCAGAGCTCGATCAGACGAGCCGCGATCGAGATGCCGAACGGGGGCAGGATCTCGCCCGATTCGAAGGCCGCCGTCAGGTCCTCGCGGGAGAACCAGCGCGCCTCCTCGATCTCCTCGCCGTCGACGTTGATCTCCGACGACGTGGCCCGCGCCATGAAGCCCAGCATCAGGCTGGACGGGAAGGGCCAGGGCTGGCTGGCGATGTACTCGACCTCGCCGACCGTGACACCGGCCTCCTCGAACACCTCGCGGGCGACGGACTGCTCGATCGACTCCCCGGGCTCGACGAAGCCCGCGAGCGTCGAGAACCTGCCCTCCGGCCAGTGCACCTGACGGCCCAGCAGGGCGCGGTCCTGGTCGTCCGTCACCAGCATGATCACCGCCGGGTCGGTGCGCGGGTAGTGCTCGGCGCCGCAGGCCTGGCAGCGGCGGATGTGGCCGGCCGCCGCAATGACGGTGCGTTCGCCGCAGCGGGAGCAGAAGCGGTGCAGCCGCTGCCAGTTCTCCAGCGCCACCGCGTGCGCCATCAGCCCCGCGTCGCGCGGGCCGAGAAGCAGTCCGGCCTCGCGCAGCCCGGCCGGGCGGGCCGGCTGGTCCATGCGGCCAGGCAGCGAGTCCTTCTGGAGCGCGAAGTAGCTGACGCCGTCCACGTCGGTGCCGAGGAAGTAGCGGTGGGTCTCGGTGACCGGGGCCTCGAAGGCCGGAGTCATGACGATCTCCGTGCCGCCGTCCGCGGTGTCGTCGATCAGCACCTGCCCGCCGGAGACCACGAAGACCCGGGTGGTCGGGTGGCTCCAGGCGGCGGAGAGCCAGGCCTCGTCGAGGCGGTGGTGCGCGGCGCGGTCGATGCCGCTGGGCGCGGTGAGACCGATGGGCCGGTCCGTGGTGGCGTTGTCGAAGGTGCTCACAGGTGCTTCCTACTCCCCGGGACGGATCGGGTGTTCAGAGGATTCAGCGGAGTGCGGCGGACAGTTCGCCCCAGAGGTGGGCAGTTGTCTGCACGCCCTTGAGCAGGAGGTCCAGCTCCACCTTCTCGTTGGGGGCGTGCCAGCCGTCGGACGGTACGGAGATGCCCAGGAAGAGGACGGGGGCCCCGAGCACGTCCTGCAGGTCGGCGGCGGGCCCCGAGCCTCCTTCACGGGTGAAGAGGATCTTCTGGCCGAAGGCCCGTCCCATGGCGCGGGCCACCGCCTGCAGGGCGGGGTGGTCCAGCGGGGTCAGGCACGGGCGGGTGGCGGGGGCGAAGGTGATCCGGTGGCGGATGCCGGCCGGGAACTGCGCCTGCGCCCAGGCCCGGACGACCTGTTGGATGTGGTCGGGGTCCTGGCCCGCGACCAGCCGGAAGCTGATCTTCACGAGGGCTGAGGACGGAATGATGGTCTTGCTCCCGGCGCCCTGGTAGCCGCCACCGATGCCGTTGACCTCGGCCGTGGGGCGCGCCCAGATGCGCTCCAGCGTGGAGTAGCCGGCCTCGCCCGTCGCGGCCTGCGACTTGGCGGTACGCAGCCAGCCGGCCTCGTCGAAGGGGAGCTCGGCGAAGAGGGCGCGCTCGGCATCGGTGAGTTCCCTCACGCCGTCGTAGAAACCGGGGATCGCGACCCGGCCGTCCGCGTCGTGCAGCGCGGCGACGAGGCGGGCCACAGCGGTCGCCGGGTTGGGGACGGCGCCGCCGAACGATCCGGAGTGGATGTCCTGCTCGGGGCCGTGGAGCTCGATCTCGCACTCGGCGAGACCGCGCATGCCGGTGCAGACCGTCGGGGTCGTCTCGTCCCACATGCCGGTGTCGGAGACGATCACGGCGTCGGCGGCGAGGCGCGCGGCCTGCTGCTCGACCAGGGCGCGGAAGTGCGGGGAGCCGGACTCCTCCTCGCCCTCGACGAGGAGCTTGAGGTGGACGGCGGGGGTGGTGCGGCCGGTGGCGACAAGGTGGGCCCGGACGCCGAGGGTGTGGAAGAACACCTGGCCCTTGTCGTCGGCGGCGCCGCGGCCGTACATCCGGCCGTCCCGGATCACCGGTTCGAACGGCTCGGTGTTCCAGCCGTCCTCCCGGGCGGCGGGCTGCACGTCGTGGTGGCCGTAGACGAGGACGGTCGGGGCGTCCGGGTCCTCGGAGGGCCACTCGGCGAAGACGGCGGGGGCGCCCGGCGTCTCCCAGACCTCCGTGACCGGGAAGCCGGTCTCCTTGAGCTTGGCGGACAGCCACTCGGCGCTGCGCCGTACGTCTCCCTCGTGCTCCGGCTGTGCGGATACGGAGGGGATGCGCAGCCACTCGGCAAGGTCGTCGAGGAAGGCTGTGCGGTGCTGTTCGATATACGTACGGACGGCGCTGTCCGGGGTGTCGCTCATGGTCTTGAGCCTATCGGCCTGCGGGAGGTGGCTCGTCCCACAGGATTTGTTCGAGCTCGGCCCGGCCGGGGAGATCGGTGGGGTGGACGGCCTCTCCGGTGCGGACGAAAAGGAACGTGGTGGTGACGGAGTCGAGCGGCACGTCGTGCAGTTCGGCCCAGGCGAGGCGGTAGACGGCCAACTGCAGCGGGTCGGCCGTGCGGACGGCCGAGGTGTCTTCGTGGCCGTGGGGGGTGTGACGGGTCGTCTTCCAGTCGACGATCTCGTAGGTGACCCCGTCCGCGTCTTCTGTGCGGTACACGGCGTCGATCCGGCCCCGGACCACGCGGCCCGCGAGCGTGATCTGGAACGGTGTCTCGACGCGGTAGGGGGTGCGGTGGGCGTACGGGGTGCGCTCGAAGGCCTCCTTGAGTGCGGCGAGGTCGGCCTCGTCCGCGATGTCGATGTCGCTCCCGTCGCCGCCGGGCAACTCGTCGGGGCCGAGCATGGGCAGCGGCAGCTCCTCGAAGCGGGCCTCCACCCAGGCGTGGAACCGGGTGCCCCGGCGGGCCGCGGGCGCGGGCGGCCGCGGCATGGGCCGGGCCAGCTCCTGGGCGAAGCCGTCGGGGTCGTCGGCGAGCCTCAGCAGCTGCGTGGCGGAGAGCGAGGCGGGCACGAGGACCTCGCGCATGGTGGCGCGGGCGCGGCGCAGCTCACCGGCGAGCGCATCGAGGTCCCGGTCCCAGGAGGCGAGGGTGCGGGTCTCCTCCGGGGTGAGCCGTGAGGGGGTGCGGGCGGCAGGGACGTGGGGGGCGGGGTCCGCGGGAGGTTCGCTCGACAGGGAGTCCCAGTCCGCGGCCTCGTCCGGGTACGGCTCGTCGTCCGGGTACGGCTCGTCATCGGCATACCGCTGATCGTCCGGTGCCACGGGGTACGCCCCCGGCGCCGCACCCGCCGCCGACTCCCCCGCCAGTGTCTCCAGGTGGGCCAGCACCGTCTCCGCGGCCGCCCGGCGGCGGGCCAGCGCCGTGTCGTCCAGCGGGAGCGGCCAGGCGTGGTCGGCGGCCGCCCCCGCAAGGGCCGGGTTCTCCTCGTCCTCGGCCGGCTCGTCCGCCCATGCCTCGATCTCGCCGTGTCCGGCCGCGCAGTGCTCGTACAGCGCCCGCAGGAAGTCCGACGGGCCGCGCGGCTTCTTCTGCGACGGCCCCCACCAGTGGCCGGAGCCGAGCAGCAGGCTGCGCGGCCGGGTGAAGGTGACGTAGCCGAGCCGGAGTTCCTCGGTGTGCTGGTGCTCCTTCATCTCCTCCTTGAAGCCCCCCAGACCCTTGGCGTCCCAGGAGTGGATGACGGGCAGGGTGGGTGCGTCGCCGCGCAGGGCGTGCGGAAGGACCTTGGACTGGGAGGTCCAGGCGTCACGGGACTGTCCGCTGGGGAACTGTCCGGTGACCAGTCCGGGCACGGCGACGACGTCCCACTCCAGGCCCTTGGACTTATGGGCGGTGAGGATCTTGACGGTGTTCTCGCCGCCGGGCAGTGCGTTGTCCAGGCCCTTCTCGTACTGGACGGCCGTGCGCAGGAAGCCGAGGAAGGCCAGTAGCGTGGCCTCGCCGTCGACTGCGGCGAAGCGGGCCGCGACGTCCAGGAAGTTGGCGAGGGTCTCGCGGCGGCGGGCGGCCAGCGCGTGCGGCGACGCGGAGAGCTCGACTTCGAGACCGGTGGTGGCGAGGACCCGGTGCAGGACGTCCATGAGCGGGTCGGCCAGCGAGCGGCGCAGCTCGCGCAGTTCGGTGGCGAGGCGGGCGAAGCGGACGCGTGCCTCGGCGGAGAACGGCAGCCCGTCGTCCTCCGTACCGCTCGATTCGAGGAAGGTGTCGAGGGCGTCGGCGAGCGAGATCACCTCGGCCGGGTCGATGCCTTCGACCGCCGCGGCGAGCCGGCTGTCGGGATCGAAGTCGTCGTCGTCCGCGTGAGCCGCGCGGTGGACGAGGAGGCGGGCGCGGCGGCCGAGGAGGGCCAGGTCGCGGGGGCCGATCCGCCAGCGGGGCCCGGTGAGCAGCCGGACCAGGGAGGCATTGGCGCCGGGGTCCTGGAGGACTTCGCAGACTGCGACGAGGTCGGCGACCTCGGGCAGGTGCAGCAGCCCCGAGAGGCCGACGACCTCGACGGGGATGTCGCGGGCGACGAGCGCGGCCTGGATCTCCGGGAAGTCTCCGGCCGTGCGGCACAGCACGGCGATCTCGCCGGGTTCCTTCCCGGTCCGTACGAGATGGGCGATCGAGCCGGCGAGCCAGTCGATCTCTTCGGTGTGGGTGCGCATCAGGGCGCAGCGGACGATGCCGTCGCGTTCGGCGCCCGGGGCGGGGCGCAGCGCTTCGACGCCCTCGTGCATGGCGCGCAGCGGCTCGGCGAGCCCGTTGGCGAGGTGCAGCAGGCGGCCGCCGCTGCGGCGGTTCTCGCTGAGGGAGTACCGGGTGGCGGGGTCGCCGTCGGCGTGCGGGAAGTGGTGCGGGAAGTCGTCGAGGTTGGCGACGGAGGCGCCGCGCCAGCCGTAGATCGCCTGGCAGGGGTCGCCGACGGCGGTGACGGGGTGCCCGGACGCGGTGCCGTCGGGGCCGCTGCCGAAGAGGGCGGAGAGGAGCAGCCGCTGGGCGACGGAGGTGTCCTGGTACTCGTCGAGCAGGACGACCCGGTACTCGTCGCGCAGGATCGCGCCGACCTCGGGGCGGGTGAGGGCCAGCTCGGCGGAGAGTGCGATCTGGTCGCCGAAGTCGAGGAGGTCGCGGCTGCGCTTGGCGTCGCGGTAGCGCCGGGTCAGTGAGAGGAGTTCGCGGCGGGCCTCGGCGGTCTCCGGGATCTTGCGCAGCTCGGCGTTGGTGAGCCGGGCCGTTGCGAGCGCGTGGAGGAGCCCGGTGTCGTACTCCGCGAGCTGCTCGGGGCGTACGAGATGCTCGGCCAGCTCGGCATCGAGTGCCAGCAGATCGCTGACAAGGGTGGGGAACGACCTGGTCAGTGCCGGGTACGGGCCCGGGGCCTCGCGCAGCACGCGGGCGGCGAGCTGGTAGCGGGTGGCGTCGGCGAGGAGGCGGGTGGTGGGTTCGAGTCCTATGCGCAGCCCGTGCTCGGTGAGGAGCCGTCCGGCGAAGGCATGGTACGTGGAGATGCTGGGCTCGCCCGGCGGGTTGTCCGGGTCGATGGCGTCCGGGTCGGTGACCCCGGCGGCGACGAGTGCCTTGCGGACGCGCTCGGCGAGCTCGCCCGCAGCCTTGTTCGTGAACGTGAGCCCGAGTACCTGCTCCGGGGCGACCTGCCCGGTCCCCACCAGCCACACCACGCGCGCCGCCATCACCGTGGTCTTCCCCGACCCGGCTCCGGCCACGATCACCTGCGGGGCGGGCGGCGCGGTGATGCAGGCCGTCTGCTCCGGAGTGAAGGGGATCCCGAGGAGTTCCTTGAGCTGCTCGGGATCGGTGATACGTGAGGACACCCCACAGAGGCTAACCGGGAGCACCGACAACGCGCGGGGTCCGCGAGGAGGCAGGGACGTGCCTCGCATCCCGCGGGACTGCCGTCTCAGGGTTGTCGCCGGCCGCACGCCCACGACCGCTGTGGTTCAACTCGGCCGGCCGGAGCCGCAGCCCGGTCACTCCAGGATGTGGCGGCCCTCGGGCTGAGCGCTGCACGAGGCCCGGAACGTGCAGTGGGTGCAGTGCCGGCCGGTCGTGGGGGTGAAGCGTTCGTCCAGGACCCGGCCCGCGGCGGTGGCCAGCAGGTCGGAGACCCACTCGGTGGTCGGCGGTTCCTGGGCCTGCACCTTGGGAAGGGCGTCGCCGCCCTCCTTCTTCGGGGCCGGCTGCCGCAGCTGGACGAGTTCGGCGCCACCCGGGGAGGGGCGGTGGCCGTCGAAGATCTCGTCGACCGCCCCCTCCCGGACGGCCAGCTGGTACACGGCGAGCTGGGGATGGCGGGCGACCTCGTCCTTCGTCGGGGACTGCTTGCCGGTCTTGAAGTCGACGACGTACGCACGGCCGTCGGCGTCCCGTTCGACGCGGTCCATGGAGCCACGGATCCGTACCTCGTACTCCCCCGCTTCGAGCGTCACGTCGAAGTCGTGCTCGCTCGCGGCGGAGGTGCGGCCGGTGCGGTCCATGACATGCCAGCGCAGAAAGCGTTCGAGGGCGACCCTCGCCTGTTCCTTCTCCTGCTGCGACTTCCAGGGGGCGTCGAAGACCAGCCCGTCCCAGACCGAGTCGAGGCGCTCCATCAGGACCGCCAGGTCGGCGGGGGTACGGCCGGAGGCGACCTCGTCGGCGAGTACGTGCACGACGTTGCCGAAGCCCTGCGCGGCCGTCGCCGGGGCGTCCGCCTTCACCTCGCGGCCAAGGAACCACTGCAGGGCGCAGGTGTTGGCCAGCTGGTCGAGTGCGCTGCCGGAGAGCGCCACGGGGTGGTCCCGGTCGCGGAGCGGGACGGCCGAACGGGTCGGCTCGTACAGCCCCCACCAGCGGTACGGATGGGCCGACGGCACGAGCGGCTGCCCCTCGTCGTCCGTGAGCGCGGCCAGCCGGGCCAGCCGGCGGGCGGCCTCGTCGCGCAGGGCGTCGGAGGCATCGGGGTCGACGGTGGTGGCGCGCAGCTCGGCGACGAGCGCGGCGACGGCGAGCGGGCGGCGCGGACGTCCGGTGACGTCGCGGGGCTCGATGCCCAGCTCGGTGAGGAAGCGGGACGGCTGGTCGCCGTCGGCGGCGGGGGCCTTCACCGCGGTGACGATCAGCCGCTCCCGTGCGCGGGTCGCCGCCACGTAGAAGAGGCGTCGTTCCTCGGCGAGGAGGGCGCCCGGGGTGAGCGGTTCGGCGAGGCCGTCGCGGCCGATCCGGTCGGCTTCGAGCAGCGAGCCGCGGCGGCGCAGGTCCGGCCAGAGCCCCTCCTGCACTCCGGCGACGACGACCAGCCGCCACTCCAGGCCCTTCGAGCGGTGCGCGGTCATCAGCCGTACGGCGTCGGGGCGTCCGACCCGCTTGGAGAGGGTGTCGGCGGCAATGTCCTGGGCGTCGATCTCTTCGAGGAAGTTGAGCGCGCCGCGGCCACCGGTGCGTTCCTCGGCGCGGGCCGCGGTGTCGAAGAGCGCGCAGACGGCGTCGAGATCGCGGTCGGCGTTGCGGCCGCCCGCACCGCCGCGCAGCGCGGCGCGCTCGAGCCGCCCCGGCCAGGGGGTACCCGCCCACAGCTCCCACAGGGCCTCTTCGGCGGTTCCGCCGCCTTCGAGGAGTTCGCGTGCCTTGCGCAGCAGTGCGCCGAGGCGCTGGGCACCGCGGGCGTACGCGGGGTCGTGTGCGACGAGGCGTTCGGGTTCGGCGAGCGCGCGGGCCAGCAGCTCGCCGGAGGGCGGCGGTACCCGGTTCCCGGCGGCCCGCTCCTCGTCGCGCAGCGCCCGGCCGAGCCTGCGCAGATCGGCGGCGTCCATGGAGCCGAGGGGGGAGGTGAGGAGGGTGAGCGCGGTCTCGGTGTCGAGCCAGGGGGCGGCGGGCTCCTCGGAGGCGGGGGCGGCGCCGTCGTCCGGGGCCGTCGGCTCCGCGGCCGTCGTACGGTGCAGCGCGGCCGTGGCGACCGTGCGGAGGGCGGTGAGGAGCGGGGCCACAGCGGGTTCGTGGCGCAGCGGGAGGTCGTCGCCGTCGACCTCCAGGGGCACACCCGCAGACGTCAGGGCGCGGCGCACCGCGGGGATCGTGCGGCCCCCGGCACGTACCAGCACCGCCATCTCGTTCCATGGCACGCCGTCCTCCAGGTGGGCGCGGCGCAGCAGGTCGGCGATGTTGTCCAGCTCGGTGGAGGCGGTCGGGTAGGTGTACGTCTCGACGCGCCCGCCCTCGCGTACCGCGGTGAGCTCCCGGTGGGCGCGGACCTTCGCCGACGGCAGCCGGGTCAGCGGCATCCGGCGGGTGAGCAGCCGAGTGGCGGCCAGCAGCTGTGCGCCGGAGCGCCGCGACGTGGTGAGGACGCCGACCGGGGCCGGGCCGCCGTCCTCCCGCCGGAACGTCTCCGGGAAGTCGAGGATGCCGTTCACGTCGGCGCCCCGGAACGTGTAGATCGACTGGTCCGGGTCGCCGAACGCGATCAGGTCCCGGCCGCCACCGGCCCCTGGCGCTCTCCCGCGGTTGCCCGCCAGCGCGTGCAGCAGCCGTACCTGTGCCGGGTCCGTGTCCTGGTACTCGTCGACGAACACCGCGTCGTACGCCCCGGCCAGCACCGCCGACACCTCGGGGCGCTCGGCGAGGAGCACCGCCCGGTGGACCAGCTCCGCGTAGTCCAGCACCCCCTGCGCGTCGAGCACGTCGAGGTACTCGGCGAGGAACGCGGCGGCCGCGCCCCAGTCCGGGCGGCCGGTGCGGCGCGCGAAGTCGGCGAGGGCATCCGGGCCGAGGCCCAGCTCGCGGCTGCGGGCGAGCACCGCACGTACCTCGTCGGCGAAGCCACGCGTGGTCAGGCAGGCCCGCAGCTCGTCGGGCCAGCGGATGTGCGCGATGCCCTCCTGTTCCAGTTCGAGCTGGCCGGCGAGGAGATCGCGGACGGTGACGTCCTGCTCGGGTCCGGAGAGCAGCCGCAGCGGGTCGGCGAAGAGATCGGCGTCCTGATGGGCGCGGACCAGTGCGTAGCAGAAGGAGTGGAACGTGGTGGCCTGCGGGCCGCGGGCGGCACCGAGCCGGGCGGCCATCCGGTCGCGCAGCTCCACCGCCGCCTTGCGGCTGAACGTGAGGACCAGGATGCGGGCCGGGTCGCCGCCCCTGGCGACGCGGGCGGCGACCGCTTCGACGAGCGTGGTCGTCTTGCCGGTGCCCGGTCCGGCGAGGACCAGCAGCGGGCCGCCGGGATGATCAACCACCGACTGTTGCGCTGCGTCCAGAACAGGAGGGTCCACGGAACCCGGCCGGGTGCGCACCAGCCGGTACGCGCCCGTGGTCTTCCCCCTACGCCCCTGCGGGCGTGGGAGGACCCCCTGCCGTTCCTGACGGTGCGGACTGTGCCGGGTGAAGGAGGAGGAGCTCACGTGGATCGCCGGTCCTGGGGGGTGCTGATGGTGGGGGCGGGGGTGCCTGCCGCGAACTGTCGACGCTACGCCAGCGGGGGCGTGGGATGCGGCGGGTCCGCTGCGTCGAACGTCACGTTCCGCGTCGCACGGCAGGTCACGCCGGTGTTTTCGTCCATCGGACGGGCCCGGCTGCGCCCGTCACGGGGCCGAATGGCGGAAGCTGTCAGGTGTGAGCTCTCCCGACCCCGTCCTGGTCCTCGTCCCGGTCGGTGCCCCCGTGCCCCCCGGTCACGCCGTCCCACCGTGCGCGCTTCATGTCGAGGCGCGGCAGGTGACCCTCAGCGCTGCGGGAAGCCTCGCGCAGCGGGGTGCTCTCCTCGCGGTAGTGGTCCAGCGCCCGCAGCTCGTGACCGGGCAGCAGCGCCCCGTCGGCCCGCACCACCCGCCACCACGGTGCCGCGGCGCCGTACAGCGCCATGACCCGGCCGACCTGGCGCGGGCCGCCCTCCCCCAGCCACTCCGCGATATCGCCGTACGTCATGACGCGGCCGGGCGGGATCAGGTCGGCGACATCGAGTACGCGCTCCGCGTACTCCGGCAGTGCGTCGTACTCCGGCGACGCGTCGGGCGCCCGGTCGCCCCTCGCCACGTCGCCGCTGGTCCGCTGTTGGCTCATCCGGCCCATGGTGCCGTATGCCACCGACAGTCCGGCCCGGTGCACGGCCGAGGGGCGCGTAGGCGTGCAGTCACTGAGTGTGCACCCGAGAGCAAAGGGGCGTATCTTGCGCATCGCGCGACCGTGCAGTGCACCCTGATACCCCCCTCTGTTTCCGGGCCGTGCCACCATCATGCGGGCGGTGCCCGGTGATACGAGACCACGAAGACCAATCAGAGGCGATGAAGGAGCAGGGCGTGCAGCCACCGAAGGCAGCCGACGCCTCTGACGCCGAGCAGCGCCCGGAAGAGCAGCG
Organism: Streptomyces sp. NPDC051286; assembly: GCF_044455345.1. NCBI lineage: Bacteria > Bacillati > Actinomycetota > Actinomycetes > Kitasatosporales > Streptomycetaceae > Streptomyces > Streptomyces sp. NPDC051286. The sequence goes on from NZ_JBITER010000019.1 coordinate 26,784, forward strand.
GGAGCAGCAGCGGCCGACCCAGAAGCGCAAGGAGCGGGACTCCACTCCGCCCCACCTGGTCGGCTCCACCCTCTCGACCGTCGCCGAGGCCGAACAGGCCGACCGGGTCTCCGGTGACGAGCCGCTGCTCCCCGCCCGGGTGCACCGCCCCTCCGACCTGATGCGGCTCCTCGTCGGTGTCCTGGCGATCGCCGTCCTGTTCTGCATCGCCGCGTTCGCCCACGGCACGACCACCGGTCTCGAACACGACATCACCAAGGGCACGGACCAGGCACCCGACGTTCTGATCAAGCTCGCCGGCCTGGTCTCCAGCATCGCGGTGCTGCTGGTGCCCGTCGCCTTCGCCATCGAGCGGCTCATCAAACGCGACGGGCTGCGGATCGCGGACGGTGTCCTCGCCGCCGTCCTCGCGCACGGGGTGACGCTCGCCACCGACCTCTGGGTCGCCAAATCCGCCCCCGGCACCATTCAGGACGCGCTCACCCAGCCTCAGCCCGGTGCCGCGCTCACCGATCCCGTACACGGCTATCTCGCACCCGTGATCGCCTACATGACGGCGGTCGGGATGGCGAGACGGCCGCGCTGGCGGGTCGTGCTGTGGGTGGTGCTGCTGCTCGACACCTTCGCCATGATGGTGGGCGGCTACACGACCCCGTTCTCGATCATCCTCACCGTGCTGATCGGCTGGACCGTCGCGTACGGCACGCTGTACACGGTCGGCTCGCCGAACGTCCGGCCGACCGGTCAGCATCTGATGGCAGGTCTGCGTCACGTCGGCTTCCGCCCGGTCACCGCGATGCGCGCCGAGGACACCCCCGACTCCGGCGACCCGAGCGACCGGGGCCGCCGCTATCTGGTTTCTCTGGAGGACGGTCCACCGCTGGATGTGACGGTCGTCGACCGGGAGCAGCAGGCACAGGGCTTCTTCTACCGGGTGTGGCGCAGACTCACCCTGCGCGGCATCACCCAGCGCCAATCCCTCCAGTCTCTGCGCCAGGCGCTGGAGCAGGAGGCACTCCTCGCGTACGCGGCGATCGCCGCCGGAGCCAACGCCCCCAAGCTGATCGCCACCTCGGAACTCGGTCCCGACGCCGTGATGCTGGTGTACGAGCACATCGGCGGGCGCTCCCTCGATGCGCTGGAGGACGTGGAGATCACCGACGACCTGGTGCGCGGCGCCTGGCGGCAGGTGAAGGCGCTCCAGTCCCGGCGGATCGCGCACCGCAGGCTCACCGGCGACGCGATCCTGGTGGATCGTTCCGGCACGGTGTTCGTGACCGATCTGCGCGGCGGTGAGATCGCGGCCGGTGATCTGGTGCTGCGGATGGACATCGCGCAGCTGCTCACGACCACCGGTCTGCGGGTGGGCGCCGAGCGGGCCGTCGCGGCGGCGCTCGAGGTCCTCGGCCCCGATGCCGTGGCGAACTGCCTGCCGCTGCTCCAGCCGATCGCCCTCAGCCGCTCCACCCGGGCGGCGCTGCGCAGGCTGGCCCGTGAGCGGTCGCAGCGCGAGCGCGAGGCGGTGATCGCGGCGTCGGACGCGGCGAAGCTCGCCAAGGCCCAGGGGGCACAGGCGTCGGTCCCTGCCGACCGCAAGGCGCTCCGCAATGAGAAGCAGGCGGAGAAGCGGGCGATAGACGATGCCCTGGACGAGGCCCGGGAGGAGGATCTGCTGACCCAGATCCGCCGCCAGGTGCTGCTGATCCGGCCGCAGGCGCCCGTGGAGCCGGTCCGGCTGGAGCGGATCAAGCCGCGCACGCTGCTCAGCTTCATCGCCGGTGCGATCGCCGCGTACTTCCTGATCTCGCAGGTCACGCAGGCCGACTTCGGCGCGGTTGTCGAGCAGGCGGAGTGGGGCTGGGTGGCGGCGGCGCTCGGGTTCTCGGCGCTCAGTTACATCGCGGCGGCGATGAGCCTGCTGGGGTTCGTGCCGGAGCGGGTGCCGTTCGGGAAGACCGTGCTGGCGCAGGTCGCCGGTTCGTTCGTGAAGCTCGTCGCGCCGCCCGCGGTCGGCGGTGTGGCGCTGAACACGCGGTTCCTGCAGCGTTCCGGGGTACGCCCGGGGCTCGCCGTCGCCAGTGTCGGCGCCTCGCAGCTGTTCGGGCTCGGCTGCCACATCCTGCTGCTGGCCGCGTTCGGATACCTGACCGGGACCGAGAAGACTCCGTCGCTCGCCCCGTCCAGGACGGTGATCGCCGGACTGCTGACGGTCGCGGTGCTGGTCCTGGTGGTGACCGCGATCCCGTTCCTGCGGAAGTTCGTGGTGACGCGCGTGCGGTCGCTGTTCGCCGGGGTCGTACCGCGCATGCTCGATGTCGTGCAGCGCCCGCAGAAGCTGTTGACCGGTATCGGCGGCATGCTGCTGCTGACCGGCCTGTTCGTGATGTGCCTGGACGCGTCGATCCGGGCGTTCAGCGGTCCCGACGTGCCGCAGCTCAGCTACGCGAGCATCGCGGTGGTCTTCCTCGCCGGCAACGCACTGGGGTCGGCGGCGCCGACGCCGGGCGGTATGGGTGCGGTCGAGGGCGCGCTGACGCTGGGACTGATCGCGGTCGGCCTGCCGAAGGAGGTCGCGGCGCCCGCCGTGCTGCTGTTCCGGCTGATGACCCTGTGGCTGCCGGTCCTGCCCGGCTGGCTCTGCTTCAACCGCCTCACCCGCAAGGGCGCCCTCTGACACGCCGCCGCCACCCTGGGGAAACCGCCCACGGGGGAGAACCCCCCACGGCACCTGCCCCGGGTCGACCCCGTACCCGGGTGCCCTGGGCCACCCACTTGGACCGGCGTCCCGCGCGCCGCCCCGCACGCCGTCGCACGATGGGGCGATGAGGACCTCCCCTGCCTTGCGCGCCGCGGCCCTCGCGGCCACCGCCACCGTTCTGCTGCCCCTCACCGCCTGTTCGGACAACAGCGGCAACGGGGCCACCGGTACGGACCGTACGAAGAGCTCTCCGCACGCGGCGAACACCGCCAACCCATCCGGAGCGGCCGACCTGGCCTCCCAGAAGTTGACGTGGAAGCCCTGCCAGGCCCCGTCCACGGCGCAGGGCGGCGGAACCGCCCCGACCCCGCTCCCCGGCGGCGCCGTCTGGGAGTGCTCCTTCATGAAGGTCCCGCTCGATTACGCGAAGCCGGGCGGCGACACGATCGCGCTGGCGCTGATCCGCGCCAGGGCCGTCAACCAGAACAAGCGAATCGGCTCGCTCATCTTCAACTTCGGCGGCCCCGGCGCCTCCGGCGTCGCCACGCTGCCCGCCTTCGGCCCCACGTACGCCAACCTCCGTACCCGTTACGACCTGGTGAGCTTCGATCCGCGCGGGGTCGGCCGCAGCGAAGGGGTGAAGTGCGAGAACGACCAACAGCTCGACGCGCGCTTCCAGAGCGACGCCACGCCGGACAACGCCACCGAGGAGCAGTCCTTCCTCAACCAGCAGAAGAAGTTCGCCGCGGCCTGCGAGAAGAACTCCGGCTCCGAACTCCCCTACATCGGCACCACCAACGCCGCCCGTGACATGGATCTGATGCGCCAGGTGCTCGGCGACGACAAGCTGCACTACTTCGGCATCTCGTACGGCACCGAACTGGGCGGCGTCTACGCGCACTTGTTCCCGGAGAAGGTCGGCAGGGCGGTGTTCGACGGGGTCGTCGACCCGACCGAGGACTACGAGCAGTCCTCCCTCGGCCAGGCGAAGGGCTTCCAGCTGGCGCTGGACAACTTCACCCAGAACTGCGCGGATCGCGGCGCCGCCTGCAAGCTTCCCGGAACAACCGGGAAGGAGGTCGAGCAGGGGATCGCCGAACTTCTCGACCGGCTGGAGAAGCAACCGATCCCGGGGCTCGGATCCCGGCAGCTGACGCAGTCCCAGGCCACCACCGGAATCGCGGCCTCGCTTTACTCCAAGGAGACCTGGTCGCTGCTGGAAGAGGGGATCGACGAGGCGGACGGCGGGAACGGCGCACTGCTTCTGGCCCTGGCCGACTCGCTGAACGGCCGTTCCGGGAACGGCCGTTACGACAACTCGACGGCCGCCAACGCGGCCGTCAACTGCGCCGACGCGAAGCAGCGGTTCACCGTCGACGGGACGAGGGCGCGGCTTCCGGAGTTCCGCAAGGCGTCGCCGCTCTTCGGCGACTATCTGGGCTGGGGTCTGATGCAGTGCACCGGCTGGCCGGTCGCGGGTGCGTGGAAGACCCCGGACGTCAGCGCTCCCGGCGCGGCCCCCATCCTGGTCATCGGCAACACGGGCGACCCGGCGACCCCGTACAAGGGCGCACAGGCGATGGCGCAAGAGCTGGGCCCGGGTGTCGGGGTGCAGATGACCTTCGAGGGCCAGGGGCACGGCGCGTACAACAGCGGCAACGCCTGTGTGAAGAAGACGGTGGTCAGCTACCTGCTGGACGGCACGGTCCCGGCAGCCGGTACCGTCTGCCGCTGAAGCTGTCGGCGGCGCCCGGGGCCCTTCCGGATCACGCCGGGCTCACTGGCCCTGGCCTGTCACCGCACGCCGTACGCACAGGCACCGAGGGGAGGGACGTACACGTGGCCCACCATGCACGCGCCGGAGCACTGGCCGCCGCCGACCGCCGACACGATCGGGCACGCCCGCAACCAGACGACCGGCTTCCAGCGGGCCCTGGAGAACTACTTCAAGAACCGCGGCCAGGACCCGAAGGCCGGCACACAGCGCATCGCCCGGATGCTGGAGCGGATCGACAGGAAGCCGCTGCCGACCGGTTCGGGCCGCGAGCTCAACGAGTCGATGGCGGTCATCGGCATCGTGTGGCCGCTCTCCTCCAAGGGCAGCTGGCCCGTCCTGACGAACGCGCTGGACGAGGCCGAGAAGCAGGGCACCGGAAATCTGCTGCTGCAGCTGGCCGACCAGTACAACGGGCGTGACGAGAAGGGGCACTACGACACCGGGAGCCACTCGCAGCGCGCCATTTCCTGCGCGGACAGCAGCCTCCGGCCGACGGTCGCGGAAGCCAGGGACCTGCTGCCCGAGTTCCGGAAACTGTCCCCGGGCTTCGGCCCGTTCCTGGCGTGGGACACGGCCGGCTGGTGTTCGGACTGGCCGGTGAAGGGTGAGCTGGACACCCCGGAGGCGAGCGCTCCGGGCGCCGGTCCGATCCTCGTCATCGGCACGACCGGCGACCCTGCGACACCCTACGAGGGGGCGCAGAGGATGGCGGACGAGTTGGGCAAGGGCGTCGGCATCATGCTCACCAACAAGGGCGAGGGCCACGGTTCGTACGGTGTGAGCGGCTGCGTGACGTCGACGGTGGACGCGTACTTCCTGGACGGGAAGGTCCCGGCGGACGGCACGACCTGCTCGTGACGGAGAGAACGGAGAAGGGGCCGGCCGCCTGACGCGGACCGACCCCTTCGAAGCTTTTCGCCCCTGGTGCCCTTCCCGGCAAACTTTGCCGGTCACAGAGCACCAGGGCGTGTTTCGAAAGTCCCGCCTGCCAGGCGACGCCTGGCACGCACGCTCTAGTACACCGGCTTCTCGGGCTCGATCTGGTTGACCCAACCGATCACACCGCCACCAACATGCACCGCGTCGGCGAAGCCCGCCGACTTGAGGACCGCGAGGACCTCGGCACTGCGGACGCCGGTCTTGCAGTGCAGGACGATGCGCTTGTCCTGCGGGAGGTCCTGCAGGGCGTTGCCCATCAGGAACTCGTTCTTCGGGATCAGCTTCGCGCCGGGGATCGAGACGATCTCGAACTCGTTCGGCTCACGGACGTCGATGATCTCGATCTTCTCGTCCGTGTCGATCCACTCCTTGAGCTGCTTCGGAGTGATCGTGGAGCCGAGCGCCGCCTCCTGGGCCTCCTCGGACACGACGCCGCAGAAGGCCTCGTAGTCGATGAGTTCGGTGACGGTCGCGTTCTCGCCGCAGACCGCGCAGTCGGGGTCCTTGCGGACCTTGACCTGGCGGTACTGCATCTCCAGGGCGTCGTAGATCATCAGTCGGCCGACCAGCGGGTCGCCGACACCGGCGAGCAGCTTGATGGCTTCGGTGACCTGGATGGAACCGATGGACGCGCAGAGCACGCCCAGCACGCCGCCCTCGGCGCAGGACGGGACCATGCCGGGGGGCGGCGGCTCCGGGTAGAGGCAGCGGTAGCAGGGACCGTGCTCGGACCAGAAGACGGAGGCCTGGCCGTCGAAGCGGTAGATCGAACCCCACACGTACGGCTTGTTCAGCAGGACCGCGGCGTCGTTGACGAGATAGCGGGTGGCGAAGTTGTCCGTGCCGTCCACGATCAGGTCGTACTGGGAGAAGATCTCCATCACGTTCTCGGCCTCGAGCCGCTCTTCGTGAAGGATCACGTTCACATACGGGTTGATGCCGAGGACCGAGTCCTTGGCGGACTCCGCCTTGGAACGGCCGATGTCGGACTGGCTGTGGATGATCTGGCGCTGCAGGTTCGACTCGTCGACCTCGTCGAACTCCACGATGCCGAGCGTGCCGACACCGGCCGCGGCCAGGTACATCAGGGCCGGCGAACCGAGACCTCCGGCGCCCACACAGAGCACCTTCGCGTTCTTCAGCCGCTTCTGCCCGTCCATCCCGACATCTGGGATGATCAGGTGGCGGGAGTACCTGCGGACCTCGTCGACGGTGAGCTCAGCAGCTGGCTCGACCAGGGGTGGCAGCGACACAGGAACCTCAACAATGCAGGTGGTCGGTTTCTACGTACTTCATCTGCGTACGGTTCTTCTGCGGTAACACTGCCACGCCCCCTCTCATTCCGAGATACCACGTCCGATCCGCGAGACAATTTCGTCCCAGTACCCGGGCAGCGCCGCGAATGGGCCGGTTTGCCCCTTGCTGCCCCTTCGCACGGTGCGGTCGGTGAAGAAGATCGTGCCCGCGCCCTGCCAGCGGGCGATGCGCAGGGCCTCGTCAAGGTGGGTGCGCGGAACGCCGTGCACGAAGTGCGCGAAGCGTCCCGGCGGGTAGGCGGCGGTCCACTCCGCCACCTGCGACCAGCGGTAGTCGGCCCAGGCCCCGGAGAAGGTGACCAGCTGGTCGGCGGTCTCGGCGTAGCCGGGATACGGATGGGTTCCGTGCCCGAGCACCAGCAGCCCGTCCCCAACGAGCGCGGCGAGCGTGCCGGTGAGGCGGCGGACCTCCGGGAGGCCGGCGCGGTCGGCGGGACACCGGTCCAGGTAGAAGCCCTCGACGCGGTACCAGTCCAGGAAGGACTGCGCGTCGGTGATCAGCTCGTCGAACGGACGGTCGCCGTGGGCCAGATCGAGGTGGCCCAGCAGTCGGCCGCCGCCTGCCCGGGCGGCGCCCTGCGCGGTCTCGCCGTGCAGGGCCCGTTCGCGGGCGTTGCGGAGCCATCCCGCGGCTTCCAGACAGTGCGGGTCGGGCCGGGCGCCGGGACCGGTGTCGATGTTGAGGACCGCCCAGTGCACGTGGGTGCCGTGGCGGGTCAGTTCGGCCCATTCGGTGGGCGCGAGCAGCGGATGCGCGTAGCCGGGGACGCCGAAGCCGAGCTGCTCGGCTTCGCCGGCCCTGCGTGCCGTTCCGGCACTGGTCAGATGCGGCATGCCGCCTCCATCCAGATGTCGGCGAGGGACTCCTCCAGGTTGATCCGGGGCCGCCAGCCGAGCCGGTCGCGGGCGGTGCGGACGTCTGCCTGCTGCCAGGCGCCGCAGCCGTCGGGGTACGGGGACGGGGTCGCCGAGAGGTGTTCGATGACCGACTCGGAGGAGGTGCGGGGGGCGCCGATGGGCATCCGGGCAGGGGGCGTGTCCAGCTCGTGGAGCGCACCCGGGTAGCCCGCGACCTTGGCAAGCACGGCGGCGGCGTCGCGGAGCCGTACGGCTCGGCCGGTGCCGATGTTGACGACTCCCTGCGCGGCGGAGAGCGAGGCGGCGTGCACGGCGCGGGCGACGTCCCGTACGTCGACGAAGTCGCGCTGCACCCCGAGGCCGCTGAGCTTCAGCTCGCCGTCGCCGGACTGCATGGCGCGGCGCATCGCCTCGGCGAGCCGGCCCAGCGGGGAGCCCGCCGGGGTGCCGGGGCCGACCGGCGAGAAGACCCGCAGCACGACCGCGTCGAGGCCGGAGCCGAGGACGAGTTCGGTGGCGGCGAGCTTGGAGACGCCGTACGGCCCGCCCGGGCGCGGGATAGCATCCTCCGCCGTCGAGGAGCCGGGCTGCGAGGGCCCGTACTCCGAGGAGCAGCCCACCTGGACGAGGCGGGCGCTGCAGCTGCTGCGCCGCATCGCCTCGCAGACGGTGGCGACGGCGACAGTGTTGTGCCGGGTCAGGTCGCGGGCTCCGCCGCGGGTGGCGCCCGCGCAGTTGACGACGACGCCGGGGTGGACGGCGTCCAGGAAGCGGGTGAGTGCTCCGGGCGAGCCGCCCGCGAGGTCGAACCGTACATCGGCGTCGTCGCCGCGGCCGAGCGCCGTGAGGTGCACAGCGGGGTCGGCGAGCAGCCGGTCGGCCACGAACCGGCCGAGGAACCCGTTGGATCCGAGCAGCAGAACCCTCATCGGGTGCCCCCTTCGTGCCGACGGCGGGCTGCCGGTGCGGGGGATTGGGGGGTCATGTCCGGTGTCTCCTTGGGGAGGTGGTGAGCGGTAAGTGCCTGTCGGGTCCAAAGGCAGACGCCGAGGGGCAAGGACCCGCGGCGTCGGCTCTGCGGGGGTCGTACAGGGAGTGGCTCTTCATCGCGGCTTACACGGTGGTGTGGGCGGACGCCCTGGAGAGGGCGACGGTGGCGTGGATCAGCAGCCCGAGCGCGGCTGCGCCGCAGGCGATGACGGGTACGGCTCCGGTGCCGCCTGCCTCGATGACCGCGTCGACGGGGCGGGCGAGGACATGAAGGCCGGGCAGCCGCCCGGCCAGGATCAGGGCGGGGGCGGCCGCCTCGACGGCGCAGGCGGCGGCGAGTCCGGTGATGGCGGGCTCCGGGAAGCCGTGGACGGTCAACAGCCGGGCGAGCAGGAGGAGTACGCCGAGCGCGGCGGCCGCGACGAGGGTGCCGCCGCCTCCGTACCCGAGCTCGGCGAGGCGGAGCAGCCCCGAGAGCACGCAGAGGAACAGGGCGACGGTCCCGAAGAGGAGGGGGCGCACCCCTGCGGCGAACTCCTCCAGTGCGCGGCTGCCGGTGAGTCTGCGGTGTGCGTGTACGGCGAAGAGGTGCGCGCACCAGGCAGCGGGGGCGACGGCGAGCGCAAGTCCCAGCAGGGGTGCAGGGGTGAGCGCCCAGGGTCCTTCCGGGCCGCCGCTGAGGACCTGGTCGAGCAGCGCCTGGCCGTACAGGACGTAGCCGAGGAGCCAGCCCACGTACAGAGTGGCTGCCACCGAGGAGCGGCCCTCCGGGGCGCTCAGGGGGCCGCTCCGCAGGCAGAGGCCGAGCCCGAGGAGCGCGACGATTGCCCCGACGAGGGTCACGGTGAGCCGCGCCCCACCGCCGAGTGCTCCTTCGGTGAGTTTCAGGACGACGGCGGTCGCGGTGCAGGCCGCACCGGGCAGCAGTGCGAGGAGCGACCAGACGGCGCGCGTCTCGATGTCGCGCACCGGCGCGGGAGGGGCCGCGCTCGGCGGCTCCCCTGTCACAGCGGGCACCCGCGCATAGAGCTCCTCGGCGAGCGAGAAGACATCGCGGTGCCGGTAACGTGCGGCGGTGCGGTCGGTGATCCCGTGGGCTTCGAGCCCGGCCGCGATCTCCAGCGGGTCGACTGCGCGTTGGCAGAGGTCACGGTGGCGGTGCATGAGGGTCTTCACGGGATCGACGGGCCCGCGCCGGGAGACGCTGGGCTTGCGTGCGGGGGTGGCGCGGGTGTGCGCGATCTCGGGGGCCCGGGGGGGGGGGGCGGGTGCGTCGTCACTGCCGGGATGTGTCCGGGCCGGCGTCCCCACCTCGGCGGGCGTGTCGGCCCGTGTCCCGTTCCCGGCCGCCGCCGGGGCGCAGGCGGCGGGCCCGGCAGGGGTCCCGGCCTGCTTGAGAGCTCCGGCCTCGGGCCGTGTGCCGGCCTCGGCCTCCGCGAGGACACCGTCCTTGGACGCGCCTCCGCTCACCGCCACACCACCGGCGCCCTGCGCGGCGCAGGCCGCTTCGGCACCAGCACCGGGCTGTGCCGGCTCTGCGGGGTCCGCACGCACATCCGCGGTTCCGGCGCTGGTGAGCGCCCAGCCCGTGACGGCAGGGGACTCGTCGGCGGTCATGGGGCGGCCGGGTGCCGGACTCCCGGTCATGTCCGGATCCCGCGCAGGTTCCCGGTCTGGCGCCTGGTCCCGCAGCGAATCCGCGCCCGGGTCCCGTTCCTGCGGGGAGTCCTGCCCCTCGGCCGCCCCCCTCGCCGACGACTGCTCCATCAGCGCCACCGGCCGCAGCGGTCCCGCCCCCGCGAGGCCCGGCATCTCCCCCCTCCCGGGCCGCGCCCAGGCCGGGGCGGAAATCTCCGTGATCCGGGGTCCGGAGACCAGGACCTCCGAGCGGGGGTTCCAGCTTCTGCCGGTCGTCGGGGTGCCGGGGGCGTCGAGCGCCTCGGTCGGGCGGCCGCCCATGGGAAATCCTCCGTGATCCATGCCGAGTCCGCCGGACCGGCTCGTCCTTCTGTCCGTCTGCTGCTCACACATCGCGGTCCGCCGTCCCACGCGCACCCGCGCACACGCCCTCGACGGCCCAGCTCGGGGTGTGCGCGGGAACCGTCCAGCTGCCCAGGACCTGAGCCTCGGGCGGAGTCGCGAACGGGCGCGGGGCGCCGTCCGCCTCCCTGCGCACCGGGGAGCGGGAGATCAGCTCCAGGTAAATGCCGCGAAATGCCGCGAGGTTCTGCTCGACGGTGAAGAGTTCCAGCGCGCGGGCGCGCGCCGCTGCGCCGAGACGTGCACGGCGCTCGGGGTCGCGCAGCAGCGTGATGCACGCGCCGGCGAGCGCACGGGGGTTGCGCGGGGGCACCACAAGACCCGTACCGCCGATGACTTCGACGACCGCACCGACATCCGTCGACACCGTGGCCCGTCCGCAGAACATCGCCTCGACCAGACTGATCGGGAAGCCCTCGGCGACGCTGGAGAGGACGACGATCCCGCCCGCCGCGTACGCCTCGGCGAGGTCCGCGACCTCGGCGCCGCCGATGTCCTCGAAGGAGACCGGGTTGTCGCCGACGGCATGTGCGTCCGCGGCCTCGTCCGGGAAGAGCTGGGCGGCGAGTGCCCGGCAGTGCGCGAGGTACGTGGCACCTTCCGTGCCCGGCGCCGGCGCGCCGACGATCCGCAGCCGGGCGTCCGGTTCGGCCTTCCGTACTTCCGCGAAGGCGTGCAGCAGCGCGATCAGATCCTTGGACGGCTCGATCCGGCCGACCCAGACCAGGGCGCCGGGACCGCCCTCGTCCTTGCTCTCCCCCAGGGCTGCGAAGCGGGCCGCCTCCATACCGGGGTAGACCGTGCGCAGCTTGGCGCGGTCGGCGCCGCACCGTTCCTGCCAGCGGCGTGCGTGCGTATTGCCGGGGGTGATGAGCGCGGCCTGCCGGTACACCTCGGTGGCGAGCCGTCCGTGGAACGCGGCAAGCAGGGCGCGTACCGGTGCACCCAGGGTCGTGCCGGCCGCTGCGAGATAGTGCGCCCGCAACTGCACGCTGTGCTCGGTGACCAGCAGCGGGACGCCGAAGAAGCGTTTGGCCAACAGCCCGGGCAGGGCCGCTGCCCCGCCGGACGCCGCGTGGCAGAGGTCGACCGCACCGAGGCTCTCCTCGTCGTACCAGTCGAGGGAGAGCGGGCGCAGCACGCGGTCCAGTTCCGCGGCGAGGGCGAGGAGGTCGGGGACGGTCGTGGCCTGGACGATCCGCCCGGTGCCCGGGGCGCGGCAGGCTGCTTCCAGTACGCGCACAGCGGTCTCGGAGCGGAGCACCGTGGGAAGTCCGCCGTGTTCGCGGGCCAGTTCGGCGAGTCCGTACAGCCCGTCGGTGAACTGTGTGTCGGCGTCGGCCGTGGATCCGCCGCCGCCGGCCTCCGCGGTCGCTTCCGCCGCGCAGATCGACGTGGCGAGCGCCGTGAAGTGCACCGTGAACCGCTGCCGTTCGCGCCTTCCGTACGACCGCCCGCCCCCTCCGGTCACCAGTCGGGCGAGCAGCCCCTTGCTGGCATGGCCGCCCAGGACGTCCTCGCCGGTCGTCCACAGCGGCGCCGTCCGTACCCGGCTGACCTGGGGCGGAAGCTGTACCCAGCCCTGCGCCTCCTGCTCGGCGGAGCGGCTGAGCGCGTAGAGGTCGAACTCGTGCTGCATCAGCCCGCGCACCAGACGGTCGCACCAGAGTCTGGACTCACCGGTCGCATACGGATAACCACCGTCGGTGAGGAGTCCGATCCGCACGAGCGCACCCCCGATCTTCCTGAGTGGGCGGCCGCCGTTGGTTTGGCGACTCGCAGCGGGACGACCGTAAGCGGATACGGCGGTGGGGGGGGGGGGGGGGGGGGGGGGGGGGGGGGGGGGGGGGGGGGGGGGGGGGGGGGCGGGGGGGGTGGGCTGCGCACCCGGCGGATCGCGAGGCGCAGGC
>NZ_JBITER010000019.1:39321-49307 GCF_044455345.1 Streptomyces sp. NPDC051286
GCCCCGGCCCCCGGGCGCCGGGCCCGCGGGGTGGGCCCCCCCCGGGGGGCCCCCCCGTAGGGGGTGCGGGGGGGGGCGCGCGGGGGGGTTGACCGGCCCGCCACCGAAAGGGGTGAACCGTCGTAACTTTCCCGCCCCCGTAGCGTTCTGTCGCGCTATGAGGGTGATCGGTTACGCAAGGTCAGGCTGCGGCCAGCTCCTTGCGGGCCGCCCTGCGCACCGTCGCGAGCGCCGGATCGAGCGCGGGTACGGAGGCGAGAAGCTGCCTGGTGTACGGATCCCGCGGTGCCCCGTAGACCTCGTCGACGCTGCCCTGTTCGACGATCCGCCCCTGCCGCATCACCGCGACCCGGTCGCTGACCTGCCGGACGACGGCGAGGTCATGGGCGATGAAGACCAGCCCGAGCCCGAGTTCCCGCTGGAGTTCGGCCAGGAGTGCGGTGACCTGCGCCTGGGTGGTGACATCGAGCGCGGAGACCGGTTCGTCGCAGACGATCACCTTGGGGTCGGCGGCGAGTGCGCGGGCGATACCGACGCGCTGGCGCTGTCCGCCGCTGAATTCGTGCGGGTAGCGGTCGTACCGGTCGGGGTCGAGCCCGACGCGTTCCAGCAGTTCCCGGACACGGCTCCGGATCCTCGTGTCGTCGAGGACGCCTGCGGCGCGCAGCGGATCGGCGACGGATTCGCCGATCGAGCGGCGTGGGTTGAGCGAGGCGACGGGGTCCTGGAAGACCATCTGGAGCTCGCGCCGGTACGGCCGCAGTGCTTTGTCGGGCAGGGAGCCGATCTCCGCACCCCCGTAGTGAAGCCTGCCCCCGGTCGGGTCGAGGAGGCGTACGAGCATCCGGCCGAGCGTTGTCTTGCCGCTGCCGCTCTCGCCGACGATGCCGAGTGTCTCGCCGCGGTGGACGGTGAGGGAGACGCCGTCCACCGCGATGAACCGGCCGCTGCCGCGTCCGAATTCGCGCCGCAGGCCGACGGCTTCGAGCAGCGGCTCGCCATCGCCCGCACCCCGCGGCTCCGGGATGGGCACCGCACCCTTCACGTCCGGCGCCACCCGCGTCGCGTCCACCCGCGGGACCGCGGAGAGGAGTTCGCGGGTGTACGGCCGACGGGGCGCACCGAGCACGTCGGCGACCGGCCCGCTCTCCACCTCCCGGCCCGACTGCATGACCAGCACGTCGTCGACGCTCTCCGCCGCGACGCCCACGTCATGGGTGACCAGCAGCAGTCCCATGCCCGTTTCATGGCGCAGGTGGTGCAGCAGGTCGAGGATCTGGGCCTGGACGGTGACGTCCAGCGCGGTCGTCGGTTCGTCGGCGATCAGCAGCTGCGGCTCGCAGGCGAGCGCCATCGCGATGAGGGCGCGCTGCCGCATCCCGCCGGAGAACTCGTGCGGCCGGGACCGGGAACGCCGTGCCGCGTCGGGGATGCCGACCCGGTCGAGGACCTCCACGGCCCGCGCCCGCGCCGCCCGCCGTGAGGCACGCGTGTGGACCCGGTACACCTCGGCGATCTGGTCGCCGACCGCGTAGTACGGGTCCAGGGACGACAGCGGGTCCTGGAAGACCATCGCGGCCCCCGCCCCGCGAAGCGCCCGCAGTTCCGTGTCGTCCGCCGTCTGTACGTCCACGCCCGCGACCCGGATCGAGCCGCCGACGGTGGCGCCTGTCCCCCGGTGCAGTCCGAGCAGGGCGTACGCGGACGCGCTCTTGCCGGAGCCGGACTCACCGACGACACCGAGCGCGGCGCCCGCCTCCAGCGTGAACGAGAGGCCGTCCACCGCACGGACCATACCGAAGTCGATCGTGAGGTCCTTGACCTCCACCAGCGGAAGTGTCATGACAGGACCACCCGTCGGTCGGCCACCGCGTACAGCACATCCGCGACGGCATTGGCGAGCACCACAAAGAATCCGGTCACCAGCACCATGCCGACGACGACGGGCAGGTCGACGACCTTGACGGCGTGGACGAGTTCGCGCCCGATGCCGGGGATGCCGAAGAGTGATTCGGTGAGCACCGCGCCGCCGAACATCGAACCGAAGTCGAGCGCGCTGAGCGCGATCACGGGTGCGAGTGCACCGCGCAGCGCATGCCGCCCGATGATGGCCCGCTCGCTGACTCCGTACGCCCGAAAGGTGCGGACATGGTCTTCGGCGAGCGTCTCCAGCATGGAGCTCCTGGTCAGCCGGGCGTACTTGGCGGACTCGATGAGGGCCAGCGACACCCAGGGCAGCAGCAAGCCCCAGGCCCACTGCTGCGGGTCCTCGCTGAACGGCACATATGTCGGGGACGGCAGCCACTGCAGGGTCGAGCAGAAGACGATGATGAGCAGCAATCCGATGACGAAGACGGGCGTGGCCGTGCCGGCCAGCGTCAGCCAGGTCAGGACGCGCTCGGTGAATGTGCCGCGCCGCCAGGCGGACAGCACACCGGTGCCGACGCCGAGCGCCACCCATCCCACGAAAGCACCGATCACGAGCGAGCCGGTGACTGGCAGCTTGGTGAGGATCAGCTCGGTGACCTGCTGATCGCTCTGGTACGAGACGCCGAGGCAGGGCACACCGCAGTGCTCGACACCCGTACCGGTGGAGAAGTCCCGTCCGGCGACCAGGCCCTGGAGGAAGTGCCAGTACTGCACGTACACCGGGTCGTCGAGCTGTAGCTGCTCGGTGACCTGTGCGACCTGGGCAGGCGAGCAACGCGGGCCGCAGGCGAGCTGGGCGACATTGCCTGGGGCAACGTAGAAGACCGCGTACAGGACGACGGTGAGGGCGAGGAGCACGAAGACGGCTCCGCCGAGCCTTCGCAGCAGAAACCCGGTCATGCCTGGGCCTCCTTCTTGCGTTCCTTGCGGCCGGTGCCGATCCGCAGCCGGGACGCGGCGCGCGGGTCGAGTGCCGTACGGACACCCTCACCGAAGACGGTCAGCGCGAGCACGGTCACGAAGAGCAGCCCGGCGGGCAGCAGAAGATAGGTGGGGGCCGCCTGGTACCAGGTGTCGGCCTCGGTGAGCATCTGCCCCCAGGACGGAGTGGGCGGTTTGATGCCGACCCCGAGGAAGGACAGGGCCGCTTCGACGACGATGTTGGTGGGGAAGAGCAGTGCGGCGTACGTGATGACGGGCGCGGCAAGCGAGGGCAGCAGTTCGCGTCGGGCGATGCTCCACTTGCCCCGCCCGCTGAGCCGGGCCGCCGAGACGAAGTCGAGCGATTTCAAGGTGAGGGCCTGTGCGCGCACGATCTTCGACGTACCGGCCCAGTTGATCCCGCCGATGACCAGGGCGATCAGTACAGGCCGAGGGAAGGACGACGGGACGATCGCGAGCAGCGCCAGCGCGATCACCATGATCGGCAGGGCGACATTGATCTCGGTGATACGGCTGAGGATCTGGTCGACCCACCGGTTACCGAGGGCCGAGGCGACGCCGACGACCAGGCCGATCGCGACCTGGAGGATGGTGGCGACGACGGCGACACCGAGCGAGACACGGGCCCCGTAGACGATCCGGGCGAACAGGTCGCGGCCGGTCTGCGGTTCGACGCCGAGCCAGTGGTCGGCGCTGATGCCGCCGAACGGGCCGATGGGAACACCGCCGGCCGCGGAGTCGACGAGGTCGGGGTGGTACGCGTTGGGGTCCTGGCCCGCCAGTGCCGTGAGCAGTGGCGCGGCGAGTGCGACCAGGACAAGCAGGAGGACAACGACCGCCGCGGCGGTGGCCGCGCGCTGTGCGCGCAGCCGCCGCCAGAACAGCCGGGCCCCTGAAGGGGGAGCGGCCACCGGGGCCGCTCCCGCCTCCTGGGCCAGCAGAGATTCCGACATGGCTACTTGACCGCGACCTGGGAGATATCGAGGACGCCGGTCCAGTCACTGATCACGACGTTCTTGATGTCCTGCCCGAAGAGCCGCTTGTAGATCGGGTGGAAGAGCGGCACGGTCAGCGCCTGCTCACCGGTCTTCTTGTCCAGGGCGCCCCAGCGCTGAGCTGCGGCATCCAGGTCGGTCAGCTTGTTGATCTCGTCGATCTCCTTGTTGACCGCCTGATCGTTCAGGAAACCGCTGTTGAAGTTGGCGCCGTCCTTGACGATCTGGCGTCCGTCGAAGATCGGTGCGAGGAACGGTCCGCCGGACGGCCAGTCGGCACCCCAGTGGGCGAGGAAGAAGCCCGGCTCCTTCGTGGCGCTGTGAGTGGTGTCGGAGTAGTCGTTGCCTTCCAAGCCCTGGAGCTTGACGGTGATGCCGGCCTTCTTGAGGGCGTCCTGGATGGCGGTGGCGATTTCCGGGCTGGTCTCGAAGTTCTTCTCGTTGGAGTGCGTGAGCGTGATGGTCAGGCCCTTGGCGTAACCGGCCTCCTTCAGCAGCTCCCTGGCCTTCGCCGGGTTTCCGGTCTTGCCCGCCGGGAAGTGGTCGTACGGCGTGTAACCGAAGGACTTCTGGTTCGGCAGGTACGTGGTGGCGGGCTCGGCGAGCGCGGAGCCGCCGGCCGCGTTGATGACCGAGGTGCGGTCGACGGCGTACGAGATCGCCTGGCGCACCTTCGGGTTGTCGAACGGCTTCACCTTCGGGTTGAAGGCGATGTAGTTCGTGTAGCCGAAGTGGCCGGTGCCGACACGGGCGGCGAGCGTCTTGTCGCCGGTGACCTTGGCGAGCTCGGCCGGCCCGAGGTTGGTGTCGGTGGTGACTGCGGCGGCGTCGGCGCCCTGCGAGGCGGAAAGCCGCTGGTTGATGACGGCGGAGTCGAGCCCGGAGCGTACGTCGATCCGGTCCGGGTACGCCTTGCGCTCCTCGTCGGTGGCGGCCGACCAGAACGTGTTGCGCTCCAGGACGAGGCGCTCGCCGTCGCCCTCGTTCTTGACGACCTTGTACGGACCCGAGGAGATCGGGTGGTTCTCGTACTTCGTGCCGGTGTCCTTGGCCTTCGGCACGGGGGTCGTCTGGGTCTGCGTCGCCAGGTAGGGGAACTCGCCCTCCGGCTTGTTGAGGTGGAAGACGATCGTCTTCGCGTCGGGCGTCTCGATCGAGGCGAGGCCCTTCTTGTCCTTGTACGGGCCCTGGTAGTCGGCGCCGCCGATCAGCCAGTCGCGCAGGTAGGGCGCACCGCCCGAGAGTTCGGCAGCGAAGGAGCGCTCGATGCCGTACTTGATGTCGGCGCTCGTGATCGCGGTGCCGTCCTCGTACTTCAGGCCGTCCTTGAGCGTGTACGTCCAGATGGTGGCGTTCTTGCTGGGCGTGCCCAGGTCGGTCGCCAGGTCGGGCACGACCTTCGCACCGGCCGCGCCGTCCTCCCGGTTGCGGGTGGTCAGCGTACGGAAGACCAGGGACGGGACGTTGCCGCCACCGGAGGTGTAGAGCCGCGCGGGGTCGAAGTCCTCCTGCGGGTTGCTGTTGAGGACGGTGAGCGTGCCGCCCTTGGCGGGCTTGCCCGCCGCGCCGGATGTGCCGTCGCTGCCCTTGCTGTCCTGGGGCCCGCACGCGGCGGCGCCCGAACCCACGACGAGAACCACGACGGCCGCTGCCGCGCGGCGCGATATGACGGACGGTTGACGCATCGGAAGATGACCTCTCGGAGTACTGCTGACGGAAGAAGGCTGAACAAGGGTCCGTGCAGGCAGCAGCGAGGGTGCGGGGTGGGACAACCGGTCAAGGATCAGGATGAACCGGACCGGGGCACCAGAACTGCCGCGCCTGCGGACGGAGTACGCCCGGCGCGGCAGTCGGGAAGAGCCGTTCCCTGCGAGACAGGGCTCGGGGAAAGGGAGTCGACGCGCGCTCAGGCAGGCGTCAGCAACAGTGAATGTCGGCGACGCTGTGCCCGGTCACACCGATGAGCGCCAGCTCTATGGCGGCGCGTTCGAAGGTGACGGGCTTGCGTGACATGCCGAGAAATATGCGCGACGGCACCCTTGATGTCAACGCGGAATAAGACAGTCGTCCCACATGCCGGACACTCTCTCCAAGGGTCGGACGCCCGGCCCGCTCGCGGGCATCGGCCGGAGGGCAGCCGGTGGCAGCCGGGCAGGGCCGACGGGCGGTCCGGCCGGACTCAACCCCTCGGATACACCCAGGCGTTGGGGCGGCACTTGATGCCGTCGATATCGAGGGACTTGGTCTGCTGCTGCATCACGGGAGCCAGGGCGCCCGGCGTGCGGCAGCTCACATGATTGTGACCCAGCCGGTGGCCGACCTCGTGATTGATCAGCATCTGGCGGTAGGAGAAGAGCTTCTCCGGGCCGAACGTCGACGATCCCTGCGCCCAGCGATAGGCGTTGATCATCACGCGCTCGGTCGCCGCCGAATCGCACGAGACGTTGTCTTCGGTCGTATCGAGACCCGACTTCCCGCACCAGTCACCGGTGGTTCCCGGGCTGGCCAGAGTGATCACGAAATCCGGATGGCCCGAGGCGATCCGCTCGAAAGTCATGGCGCCGTCGTGCGCCCAACTACGGTCGTCATTAAGGGTTTTCTGGACCGCCTCGGCAAAAAGTCCGGCGTCGAGACCGAGACCTTTCTCGACATCGATCCGATAGCGATACTTATGCCCCCGGCCCGGCGCCTTCGCTGTTCCCGGGACCGTCTCGAAGCGTCCGGAACCCTTGAGTTCCGGAGCGAGCGGATAGGCCATGGCCATCTTCTGCTCGTACGAAAGAGGCGCGACCGCCGCCGCTTTCGGCGTCTGCCGGTCGTCCGAGCGGGAGGAGGTGTCCTCGCCACCGTCCCGGTCGACACCCGCCCCGGGGGCGGCCGTGCCGACCCGCCCACTGCTGTCGTGCGCGACCTGGCCGGCCACGACCACCGCCAGCACGGTGGTGACGGCGGCGGCCGCGACACCGGTGAGGGTGCGCCCCTTGCCGCCTCTGGTGACCGGCGGGGCATCGGCGTCGCCGGGAGCCGGCTGCTCGTCCCCGTCGCCGACCGAGGTGAACGGGTCGACCGGCGGGGCCGGCGGGACGGACGGGGAACGAGGCGCGGGGGGCGCGGGCGGTGCATCGAAGGCGTCGACGAACTCCCGCCGCGGACCCGGTATCAGCGACCTCGGACCGGCTGCGGGCTGCCGGTCCGAGGTCCCCTGCGGCACCGGCCGGGCCACGGGCCGAGGCGTCTGCGGCGACCCGGGCCGCAGACCCGGGAAGCCCGGCCGCCCCGGAGCCTGCCGGTCGCCGAACACCGGCTGCGGTCCGGTCCCCCAGCCGCCGCCCGGATCGCGCTGCTCGGGATGGCCGCCGCGCACCTTCGGGACCCCCTGGAACGGAGTGTGCCCGTCCGTGCCGGACTGTGCCCCGGCCACCTTCCTGCGCCGTCCGCTGCCGGGCTCCACCCGGATCGCCTCACGAGCGCCGCCCCGGTCCGCCGCAGCGGCATCGATATCTCGCTCGTCGGCTTGGGGCCCTTTTCGGCTATGTCGTCCCACGCCCCGGATCAGCTCCCGCCGCATTCGTCGAGCAGTTCCCGGAACGCCTGGGCGACCGCTTCCGGGTACTCCATCATCGCCACGTGCCCGGCATCGGGCAGTGTCAGCAGCCGCGAATCGCGGAAGGCCGCGGACGCTCTGCGTGCCATCCGGTACGAGACGAGCTGGTCCCGCCCTCCGTACACGAGCTGGGTCGGCGCGAGCACACGCTCGGCCTGGCGCCACAGTCCGTGCTGCCCGCCCAGCGTGTACGCATCGACGATGCCACGCGCCGAGCGCGCCATCGCATCCCAGAAGTACGGCAGTTCCAGCCGTCGCTCCATTTCCGCCACCGCTTCGCGGAAGCCGGCTTCGGAGACGCGTGCCGGATCGCCGTAACAGAGTGCCATGACTCCGCGCGTCCGTTGTTCCGCCGTCATGTCCTTGGTCATCCGGGAGAACAGGGATGCGACCCCCGGAACGGCGAGCAGTCCGGTCGGCACGGCGGGCCACTGCACCCGGATCTCGGGCAGCGCCGGCGAGATGAGGGTGAGCGTCCGCACCAGGTCGGGGCGGACGGCCGCGACCCGGGTGGCCACCGCGCCGCCGAGCGAATTACCGAAGAGATGGACGGGGCCGCGCTCCCCCGCGTCCAGAAGCCGGATCACCGCGCGGGCGTGTCCGGTGACCGAGTAGTTGCCGTCGTCCGGTGGCGGGGAGTCCCCGAAGCCGGGCAGGTCGACCGCCTCGCCGTCCACCACGTCCTGGAGCAGCGGCATCAACGCCGACCAGTTCCGCGAGGAACCGCCGAGCCCGTGCACGTAGAGCGCGGACGGCAGCCCGGTCCGCTCCGGCGGCCGGGCGCGGACGTTCAGCGTCAGGCCAGGGAGCGCGACGGAGCGCAGCTCCTCCCCCTCGGCAACCCGGACGGTGCTCACCGTGGGGGCCGCCGCAGCGGCGGCTCGGACTCCCGGCAGCTCGGTCGAAGACATGCGGCAATGTTACGAGACGATCACGCTGTGGTTCATGTGTTCGCCGTCACAGATCGCATAGCGCCGTGCCGGGGTAGCTCCTACGCTCGAATCTAAGGAAGGGAGTCACCATGACGGTCGACCCCAGCGACCCGGAGACCTTCGAGAGAATTCAGCCGGACGAGCCGGACCCGGAGGCACCCGAGGCTGACGCGGCCGAGCAGCAGGCCGATCTCCAGCCGAGGAGCGACGATCCACTCACGGATATCGACCGGGACACCGCAAACGAGGCGGATGCGGCGGAGCAGGCGCGCGTCGTCGCGGAGGACGAGGACGATTACCGCTGATACGCCCCGCTTTGCCGGGCAGGTCGACGAATCTGTGGCTACCGCAGCCGTCCGGTCCGTGAAATTCTGCGTCCGCGCCGCGCGCACCCGGGTTACTCAAAAGTACGATGGCTGTACGGCGCAGCGTGCAGAAAAAGGCTGTGTTCGATCACAATTTTGGGAGGCGGCGTGACAGCCATCGAGCAGACAGAGGCGGCGCGCCCGCGGGGCACTCGCCTGCCTCGCCGCGCCCGACGCAACCAGCTGCTGGGCGCCGCGCAGGAGGTCTTCGTCGCGCAGGGTTACCACTCCGCCGCGATGGACGACATCGCCGAGCGGGCCGGTGTCAGCAAGCCGGTGCTCTACCAGCACTTCCCGGGCAAGCTGGAGCTCTATCTGGCTCTGCTCGACCAGCACTGCGAATCGCTGCTGCAGGCGGTCCGTACCGCGCTGGCGTCGACGACGGACAACAAGCTCCGGGTCGCCGCGACGATGGACGCCTATTTCGCGTACGTCGAGGACGAGGGCGGCGCCTTCCGGCTGGTCTTCGAGTCGGACCTGACGAACGAGCCGGCGGTACGGGAACGGGTCGACCGGGTCTCGCTGCAGTGCGCGGAGGCGATCTCCGACGTCATCGCGGGGGACACGGGGCTCTCCAAGGACGAGTCGATGCTGCTCGCGGTCGGTCTGGGCGGCGTGTCCCAGGTCGTCGCCCGGTACTGGCTGTCCAGCCAGTCGGCGATCCCGCGCGACACGGCGGTACAGCTCCTCACCTCGCTGGCCTGGCGTGGCATCGCCGGGTTCCCCCTGCACGGCATCGATCAGCACTGACGTCCGGCCGGCGCTCCTCAGTGTCCGCGGTGCGTGTTCGCTGCGGGCGTTGCCTGCCGACCTCTGACAGCTCCACTCACCGGGCTAATGTGTGGTGCGTACGGCGCGGCTCACGCGCAAGAGGACTGACCGTCGGAGGGACATAGCCGTGGAGGTCAAGATCGGCGTGCAGCACGCACCCCGGGAGATCGTTCTGGAGAGCGGAGTTTCCGCCGAGGAGGTCGAAAGCGCGGTCGCCGAGGCTCTGACCGGCAAGACGCAGCTGCTCAGCCTCACGGATGACAAGGGCCGCAAGGTCCTGGTGCCGGCCGACCGGGTCGCCTATGTGGAGATCGGCGAGCCGAGCACGCGGCGGGTGGGGTTCGGCGCGCTGTAGGGACCAAGGCACCGCAGTTCGAAGCGGCCCGGAGGGGTGTACCCCCTCCGGGCCGCTTCTGCGTTCCGCTGCTGCTCCGCACCGGTTACCGCG
>NZ_JBITER010000019.1:49404-80753 GCF_044455345.1 Streptomyces sp. NPDC051286
GCTGTGCGGCACCGGTGCGGAACCTGCCCCAGGAGGGTTGCGTTCCGCAGCCCACGGGTAGTACGGCCTACGACCGTTTTACCCTCCCCCATCGCTGCACCGGTTACCGCTGTGCGGCACCGGTGCGGAACCTGCCCCAGGAGGGTTGCGTTCCGCAGCCCACGGGTAGTACGGCCTACGACCGTTTTACCCTCCCCCATCGCTCTGGAAGCATGGGAGACACCCCTCCGCACCCCGCGAGGTGATCGTCTGTGATCTGGGAATCCCTCGGCTCCGTCGCGCTCGGGCTCGCCCTCTCCTGGGCGGCGCTCCGCTCGCTGTCCGGCCGGCTCCCGTCCCGCCGTGCCGTCTACGCCACCGGTGCTCTGGGGGCCCTGTTCGGCGCGTATCTGATGCACTCGGTGCTGGGACCAGGACACGTCCTGCCCACCCTGATCGGCGCGGTGCTGATCGGCGCGGTGACGCTGTCACTGCTGATCCGCCCGCGCGGCCGCCGCCTGAGCCGATCAGCGGCGGCCTGAGAGCCTGTCGCGTGACCTCCGCCCGATCAGAGGTCGCCCGACAGGCTCTGAGAGGGCCGTCGGCGGTCTGTCAGGCAGCCAGTCCGAGCGCGGCCATCCGCTTGGTGTGCGCCTCCGTGATCCGCGAGAACATCCGGCCGACCTCGGCCAGGTCGAACCCGTCCGCCACCCCGCCCACCAGCATCGTCGACAGCGCGTCGCGGTCGGCGACCACCCGCTGGGCCTGGGAGAGCGCCTCCCCCATCAGCCGCCGCGCCCACAGCGCGAGCCGGCCGCCGACCCGCGGGTCGGCCTCGATCGCGGCGCGCACCTTCTCGACGGCGAAGTTGCCGTGGCCCGTGTCGTCCAGCACGGCGAGGACGAGCGAGCGGGTGTCCGAGTCGAGGCGGGCGGCGACCTCACGGTAGAAGTCACTGGCGATCGAGTCGCCGACGTAGGCCTTGACCAGACCCTCCAGCCAGTCCGACGGGGCGGTCTGGCGGTGGAAGTCGTCGAGCGCCTTGGCGAACGGCTCCATGGCCCCGGTCGGCTCGGTCTCGATCGCGGTCAGCCGGTCCGTCAACCGCTCGAAATGATGGAATTCGGCGGACGCCATCTTTGCCAGCTCCGCCTTGTCGGCCAGCGTCGGCGCGAGTTTTGCGTCCTCGGCGAGCCGCTCGAAGGCCGCCAGCTCCCCGTACGCGAGTGCCCCCAGCAGATCCACGACCGCGGCACGGTACTGCGGCTCGGCGGATGCGGTGGCCCAGTCCTGGGCGGCGATTCCGGTGGGTGCGGGGGCTTCAGTGGCGTTGTCAGGCGTCTCCATGAACCGCAGAATAGCCCGCCCGCCGAAGGATGGAAGGGCCTGGTCAGCCGGTGACATCACACCGTTCCAATGAATTCGCCCAACACACATGCACGAATCCGGGGTACAGTGGTATTGCGGCTACTGAGTATTTTGGATGTATCGGTGGCGCGAAATTGAATGAGGATGCCCGGTCGGTGGCCCGATCGGCTCCGACCCGACAGCCCTCCCCGCGGGGCGTACGCCACGTACGACCGCAGATGAGGGGCCCCCTCAGCGGCACGAGCGCTCGAGCGACGGCAGTGGTCCCGCGCCACCCGGCCCATCCACGGCCGGATGACCAACCCCGGCACGGTACGACCCCCAGCGTTCGCCTCGGACCGCGTCTCACAGAAGAGGCAGCACCCTGACTACGTTCCGAGACCTCGGGATTCTTTCCGAGACGGCCGAAGCCCTTGAGGCCGTCGGCATTGTGTCCCCCTTCCCCATCCAGGAGATGACGCTTCCCGTCGCACTCTCCGGCTCCGACGTGATCGGACAGGCCAAGACCGGTACCGGCAAGACGCTCGGTTTCGGTCTTCCGCTGCTGGAGCGCGTCACCGTCCCCGCGGACGTCGAGGCGGGCCGGGCCAAGCCCGAGCAGCTGACCGATGCGCCGCAGGCGCTGGTCGTCGTCCCCACGCGTGAGCTCTGCCAGCAGGTCACCAATGACCTGCTGACCGCCGGCAAGGTGCGTAACGTCCGCGTTCTCGCGATCTACGGCGGCCGTGCGTACGAGCCGCAGGTCGAGGCCCTGAAGAAGGGCGTCGACGTGATCGTCGGCACCCCGGGCCGCCTGCTCGACCTGGCCGGCCAGCGCAAGCTCGACCTGTCGCACGTGCGTGCCCTCGTCCTCGACGAGGCCGACGAGATGCTCGACCTGGGCTTCCTGCCCGACGTCGAGCGGATCATCACCATGCTGCCGCCGACCCGCCAGACGATGCTGTTCTCGGCGACCATGCCGGGTGCGGTCATCGGCCTCGCGCGGCGCTACATGTCGCAGCCGACGCACATCCGCGCCACCTCGCCCGACGACGAGGGCGCGACCGTCGCCAACATCTCGCAGCACGTCTTCCGTGCCCACTCCATGGACAAGCCGGAAATGGTCTCGCGGATACTGCAGGCCAACGGCCGTGGGCTGGCGATGATCTTCTGCCGCACGAAGCGGACCGCCGCCGACATCGCCGAGCAGCTGGAGAAGCGCGGTTTCGCGTCCGGCGCGGTCCATGGCGACCTCGGCCAGGGCGCCCGTGAGCAGGCGCTGCGCGCCTTCCGCAACGGCAAGGTGGACGTGCTCGTCTGCACCGATGTCGCGGCCCGCGGTATCGACGTCGAGGGCGTCACGCACGTCATCAACTACCAGTCGCCGGAGGACGAGAAGACCTACCTCCACCGCATCGGCCGCACCGGCCGCGCGGGCGCCAAGGGCATCGCGATCACGCTGGTCGACTGGGACGACATCCCGCGCTGGCAGCTGATCAACAAGGCCCTGGACCTGGAGTTCAACGACCCGGTCGAGACGTACTCCACGTCGCCGCACCTGTTCGAGGAGCTCGACATCCCGGCCGGCACCAAGGGTGTGCTGCCGCGCGCCGAGCGGACCCGTGCGGGTCTGCGGGCCGAGGAGATCGAGGACCTGGGCGAGACGGGCGGCCGCGGCCGCAAGTCGTCCGCGCCGTCGGCTCCTGCCGCACGGGAGGAGCGGGCGCCGCGTACGCCGCGTCAGCGTCGTCGTACGCGGGGCGGATCCGTGCTCGCGGAGGGCACCGCTGCCGCGGTGCCGGCGCCGGCGCCGGCCACGGAGCCCGTACAGGCTGCGGTGGCAGCACCCGCCGCTGACGCCCCGGTGGAGCCGCGTACGCCGCGCCGCCGTCGCCGTACCCGGGTCGCGGTCCCGGATGTCGCGGCCGAGGCCGCGGTGGCCCTGGCGGAGGCTCCGGCCGCCGTCGGGACACCGGCCGAGGCGGAGGCCGAGGCCAAGCCGCGTCGCCGTCGGGCCCGCACCGTCACCAAGCCCGCGGACGAAGTGGACTTCCAGATCGCGCCCATGGCCGAACCGGTGGTGGAGGCGAAGACGGTGACGAAGCCGCGGCGCCGCGCGCGGATCGTCGCCAAGCCGGCCGCGGACGAGGTCGACTTCCAGATCGCGCCCATGGCCGAACCGGTGGTGGAGGCGAAGACGGTGACGAAGCCGCGGCGCCGCGCCCGGATCGTCGCCAAGCCGGCCGCGGACGAGGTCGACTTCCAGATCGCGCCGATCGCCGAGCCCGAGCGGGAGAGGCCGCGTCGGCGGACGCGGGCCGCGGCGAAGCCGAAGGCGGAGACCGTGGTGGAGGTTCCGGTCGCGGAGGGCGAGGCCAAGCCGCGGCGGCGGCGCGCGCCGCGTACTGCGGCCAGGACCGAGGGCTGAGCACACGCCGATGGTTGATCCGGGGCTCTGCCCCGGACCCCGCTCCTCGGCTGCCGGAGGGGTTTGATCGTGCCGGACGGGCTTGAGGACATCCTCAGGCCCGTCCGGCGTTCGAGGACGGTTTGAGGATGCAGTCGGCCCGTCCGGTGGGTGAGGACATAGCCTCGTGTCATGAGTCGGCCGCCCACCTTCACTCCGCCCCCCTGCACCCGCGCCCACGCGCTGCGCACCGCGCGCGGGGTCTTCGCCGTGCTGGATGCCTCGCCACCCGCCGATCCGCGCGGCACCGCCCTTCTGCTGCCCGGATACATGGGCAGCAAGGAGGACTTCATCGCGCTCCTCGAACCGCTCTCCGCCGCCGGCTACCGCATCGTCGCCGCCGACGGGCGCGGACAGTACGAGACCGACGGAACGGACCGTCAGGACGACTACGAACAAAGCGAGTTGGCCCGCGATGTGCTCGCGCAGGCCGACGCGCTCGGCGGCTCCGTGCATCTTCTCGGGCACTCGCTCGGCGGGCAGATCGCCCGCGCCGCCGTGCTGCTCGACGCCTCACCGTTCCGTTCGCTGACGCTGATGTCCTCCGGCCCCGCCCAGGTGATCGAGGCCCAGCAGGTCAAGGTGAAGATGCTCAGCGATGCGCTCGCGACGCTGAGCATGGCCGAGGTGTGGGAAGCGATGCGTGCCCTCGACCCGCCCGAGGACGCGGCGGCGGCGAACGGCGAGGGGCTGCGCCGGCGCTGGCTGCGCCACCGTCCCGCCCAGCTGATCGCCACCGGGCGGCAGCTGGCGACCGAGCCGGACCGGGTGGCCGAACTCGCCGCCGTACCGCTGCCCCTCCATGTGCTCTCCGGCGAGCGCGACGACACCTGGCCGGTCCCGTTGCTCGACGAGATGGCGCAGCGGCTCGGCGCGCACCGCAGCCGGATCGCGGGCGCCGAACACTCCCCCAACACGGACCGCCCGGAGCAGACCGCGGCCGCGCTGGTCGCCTTCTGGGACGGCGTGTAGCTCACGGCCTCCCCCGCGACGGGGAGTGGGCTCCCGACGCCCTGCGACTCCTCCCCCAAGCTCTCGGCCTCGCTCGAGCGGGAGGGGCCCCCTTCGGCGTTGTCGTCGGTCACCGACGGCTCCGCATCGACTCCGTCCTCCGCCCTGCCATCGAAGCCGCACAACGCCGCTCGCCGATCCACTCCCTACCGCGGGGAGACCGTCAGTACTGGGCCTGCAGGTGCTGCCAGAAGCCGTCGCGCAGGGCCCGGCGCAGATGGGCGTGGCCGCGCAGCGAGTGCTGGAGCAGCCGTTCGGCCTCGACCAGCAGGTCCTGGTCCACGGAGCCCGGCAGGTAGGGGTGTCCGGGCAACAGGTCGGCGAGGGCGTCGCGGCCGCGGGCGGAGAGCCAGGCGGCGGCGATCTGTGCGCCGACGAAGCGGACGTCCTCGCGGGAGGGGGCGGGAGTGTCGTCCTCGTACGTGGTGACGGGGCGTCTGGTGACGTACGGGCGGCAGAAGTCCAGGTCGAAGGTGCGCTGGCTGTCGACCTCCCAGAGCAGCGGTTCGGCCTGGTTGCGCCCTTCGCCCGCCTCGATGCCCCAGAGGTGGACCCGGGCCCCGTACCCCTGCGCCGCCTCGACCGCGGACACCAGGTCCTCGTCGCCGCCGACGAGCGCCGCGTCGCTGATCGCGCGGTGCCGGGCGAGGGATTCGAGGTCGGTGCGGATGAGTGAGTCGACGCCCTTCTGCTGATTGTTGGCGTTGAGGTTGCCGAGTCTGACCTTGACGTCGGGAAGTTCGGCGATGGACTGCTGCTCGGCCGTGTGGATCCGGCGCCTGGCCCCGTCGTACCAGTACACGCGCAGGAGTCTGCTGTCCGCGAAGATAGTGCGGGCCTTGTCGATGAAGGCCTCGATCAGCCCTTCCGCGTCGAGATCGAAGGAGCGCCGGTCCTCCGTGCCGGTGACGAGCAGCCCGGCCGCGGCGTACACATAGCCCGCGTCCACGAAGATCGCGTGGGTCGAGGGGGTTTTGGACACCTCGGCGAGCATGCGCTGGAGCAGCTCATTGGTGCGGTCCAGGCGTTCGCCGATCTCCGCCTCGTTCATGCGGACCTCATTGCCCGCGCATGGCCGGTTTCCCGCTGGTACTTAGACATCCAAAAAATTTCCTTAGCGTAGGGAATGTTTGCCTGCGGCAAGCCGTTGTACACCTTGTGGAGCTTGGGACGCCGATGTCCGACGCTCCACATCCTTGCGGACGGATCACCCGTCCTCCCAGTAGTTCTCCAGCAGGAGGATCGGACGAAGGGAAGCCATATGCGCTTCGAGATCATGCGACTCGACGATGTCGACGGTACCGCCGTGGACAGCACCGTCGTGGACGCCGCCTCCGTCAACCGGATCGTGCAGCAGGCCGCCTCGATAGGCCAGCGCATCTATATCCGCCCGGCCGACACCTCGGCTTCGTAACGCCTCACCGACGCACAAAGACGAAGCGCCCCCGCACGGAAGGTCCGTGGCGGGGGCGCTGTGGTGTCCGGGGCCGCGTCAGGAGCCCTGGATGACCTGGGTGACCCCGTTGATGATCTGCTGAACGGCGATGGCCGAGAGCATCATTCCCGCGAGCCGCGTCACCAGGACGACGCCGCCGTCCTTGATCACGCGGATGATCAGCAGCGAGTAGCGCATGGTCAGCCAGAGCACGACGTGCATGGCGACGATCGCCGTCCAGACCGAGAGCTGACTTCCGAAGCTGTCGGCGTGCTGCACCGCAAGGATCACCGAGACGATCGCGCCGGGGCCGGCGAGCAGCGGCATGCCCAGCGGCACGAGCGCGACGTTGACGTCCTTCGTCTGCGTCGGTTCGTCGGTCTTGCCGGTCAGCAGATCGAGTGCAATCAGCAGCAGGAGCAGGCCGCCCGCGATCATCAGGGCGGGGACGGAGACATGCAGATAGTCGAGGATCTGCTGGCCGAGCACACCGAAGACGGCAATCACGCCGAAGGCGACGGCAACCGCCTGGAGCGCCATCTTGCGCTGCATCTTGGCGGGCCGGCCGGCGGTGAGGGCGAGGAAGATCGGGGTGATTCCGGGTGGATCCATAATCACAAAAAGCGTGAGAAAAAGGGATCCGAAGACAGCAACGTCGAACACAGTGAGGCCTTGCGAGAAGAGAGCGGGTCGGGAGGGGACGTTCACAGCGCGCAGCCGTGAGCGGCCGGGCGAGCGAGAAAAGGTGAGGAGGGACGAGATGCGCGGACAGGCGGCTACGCGTTGCGGGGCCCGCCGGTGCCCGGCACCGGGAAGGCTCCCGTGGCGCGCCGGGTGATCTCGCCGTAGATCTCCGGGTCGGTGGTGTACTCGCCGAGCTGTACGGTCTTCCGGCTGCCGTGGTAGTCGCTGGAGCCGGTGGTCAGCAGCCCCAGTTCCCTGGCGAGCCCGCGGAGCCGGGACCTGGTCGGCTCGTCGTGGTCCATGTGGTCGACCTCGATGCCATCGAGGCCCGCGGCGGCGAGCCGCGCGATGGCCGCCTCGGGCACCACTTCGCCTCGCTTGACGGCGAGCGGGTGGGCGAAGACGGTGACGCCACCCGCGGCCTTGACCAGCCGGATCGCGTCGAACGGGTCGAGCTCGTGCTTCCGTACGTACGCGCGTCCGCCGTCCGCGAGCCACTCGGGCGTGAAGGCGTCGGATACCGACTCGACGACGCCGAGCTCGACGAGCGCGGTGGCGATGTGCGGCCTGCCGACCGAGCCGTCCCCCGCGATCCGGGCGACCTGGTGCCACTCGACCGGGACGCCGAGCTCCTGGAGCTTGCGGACCATGGTCTGCGCGCGCGGCACCCGGTCGTCCCGTACCAGCTCGCGTTCGCGCGCCAGTTCCGGCTCGTCGGGGTCGAAGAGGTACGCAAGCATGTGCAGCCCCACACCGTCGACCCGGCAGGAGAGCTCGGCGCCGGGGACGAGGGTGAGGCCCTCGGGGAGCGCGGCGATCGCCTCGGCGTGGCCGCGGGCGGTGTCGTGGTCGGTGAGGGCGACGACGTCGAGGCCCGCGGCGGCGGCGTTCCGCACCAGTTCCGCGGGGCTGTCCGTGCCGTCCGAGGCGGTGGAGTGGGTGTGCAGGTCGATGCGCACGACGCGTACTCCAGTGCTCGCAGCCGGACAGGGGGACTGCCCCAGGATAACCGGCATTCGAACAGCGTCCGGCCGGTCATGGCAGAGCCCGGGCTCACGTCCGGCGGTCAGGGCCGGTCGAGCAGCCGTGGTGTGAGCGCCCCGCACGGCACGAGTTCGGCCTCCGCCCCGGCCTCGCGCAGGTCGGCCAGTATCAGTTCGTCGTACATCAGCAGCCCGGACTGCTCGGGCCAGACGATCGCCCAGAGCCAGAGCCCGCGCGCCTCACCGGCGAAAACCGCCCGGTCCTCGGGGGCGCCCTTGACATGCCAGAGCGAGGTGGGGCGTCCGGCGGCGAGCACCTTGGCGTCGGGAGGTCCGTCGACATCGAGGTACGGGCCGGGGTCGGGGCCATCGATCCCGGCGTAGCGCGCACCGAGTCCGACCCCCAGCTCCTCGGCGACGAGCAGCAGCTCGCCCATACCGCCGAGCGGACCAGGACCCGAGCAGGCGACGACGGTGGCGCGGCCGCCGCTGCGGTCGTCGCCCGCGTACGAGACACCGGTGAACAGCCAGCCGACGGGCAGCGGCCAGGGCATCCACACCGGCACCCGGGAGCGGGCCACCACCACCCCGAGCGCCTCGACGCTGGGCGGCGTCACCGGCTGCAGCGGATACACGGCGCCATGCACCGCGCACTGCCAGGTGTCGGCGAAAAGACCGGGCGCCCTGACCCGGCCTCCGCACTTCGGGCAACTGGGTTCGCCCCTCATAGCGACCAACGGTCCTCCCAGGCTGTCGTCGCGTCAAGGACGATCACCCGTCCGCAGCGTGGCTCCCACCGGGGAAACTAGATGTAGTTTGCACTCATTAGCTTCTCTAACTTATTCTGTGTATGACGCATCGATCTAGTGGAGAGCGAGAAGGCCCATGCAGGGAGAGGATCCGTTCGATCAAGGAGCGGGCAGTATCCTGCGCCAGCCGAAGGCCGTCTGGGCCACCGCGGGCGCCTCTGTTGTCGCGTTCATGGGAATCGGGCTGGTGGACCCGATTCTGCCGTCCATCGCCAAGGGGCTCGAGGCGACGCCCAGCCAGGTGTCCCTGCTCTTCACCTCGTACTTCCTGATCACCGCGGTCGCGATGCTCGTCACCGGCTTCGTCTCCAGCCGGATCGGCGGCCGCAAGACCCTCCTGACCGGTCTCGCGCTCGTCGTCGTCTTCGCCGCGCTCTCCGGCACCTCGTCGTCCGTCGCGGAACTCGTCGGGTTCCGGGCCGGCTGGGGGCTCGGCAACGCGCTCTTCGTCTCGACCGCGCTCGCCGTGATCGTCGGCGCGGCGGCCGGCGGCAGCTCGGCGGCGATCCTGCTGTACGAGTCGGCGCTCGGCCTCGGCATGGCGTGCGGGCCGCTGCTCGGCGCGCTGCTCGGCGACGCCAGCTGGCGCTATCCGTTCTTCGGCACCGCGGCCCTGATGGCGATCGGCTTCATCTGCATCACGGCGTTCCTGAAGGAACAGCCGAAGCCCGCCCGCAAGACCTCACTGCTCGACCCGGTCAAGGCGCTCGGGCACGGCGGCCTCGCCTCCGTCGCGACCTCGGCGTTCTTCTACAACTACGCGTTCTTCACGATCCTGGCGTTCACGCCGTTCGTGCTGAACATGACGCCGTACAAGTCCGGAGCGGTCTTCTTCGCCTGGGGTCTGCTGCTCGCCGTCTTCTCGGTGCTCGTCGCACCCCGGCTGCAGAAGCGCCTCGGCTCGCTCAAGGTGCTCGGCGCCTCACTGCTGCTGCTC
The DNA here is from genome assembly GCF_044455345.1 of Streptomyces sp. NPDC051286. Classification (NCBI taxonomy): domain Bacteria; kingdom Bacillati; phylum Actinomycetota; class Actinomycetes; order Kitasatosporales; family Streptomycetaceae; genus Streptomyces; species Streptomyces sp. NPDC051286. The sequence continues at coordinate 59,057 of NZ_JBITER010000019.1, forward strand.
GCCGCCGACCTGCTGGTCCTCGGCTACGGAAACCACACCACGGCCATCGTCTGCACGGTCGTCTCCGGCGCCTTCATCGGCATGAACAACACCGTCTACACGGAGCTGGCACTCGGCGTCTCGGACGCGCCGCGTCCGGTGGCGAGCGCGGGTTACAACTTCGTCCGCTGGTTCGCCGCGGCAGCCGCCCCGTACCTCGCCCCGAAGATCGAGGAATGGAGCAACATCCACATCCCGTTCGTGGTCGCCGCGGTCGCGGCCGTCGTCGGCGCCGCCGTCGTCCGGGTCCGGCGCACGGCACTGACCCACGAGGCGGAGGAGCTGGAGCCGAAGCACGCCATCGAGGACGGTGTCACGGCCTTCGCCAACTGACCCCTGCGTGAACCCTGTTCCGCCCCGCCCGCGGCTCCCCCTCCTGGCCGCGCGGCGGGGCTTCCCCCCATACCGGTATGGGTATGGCGTTCGTCTCAGTCCAGGGTCACGGAGGTACGCAGCGGATCCCGCAGATCCGTCCCGTGCGACAACCACCGCTCCTGGAGCTCCTGCGCCCCGCGGACCCGCTTCCACGCCGCCTCGTTGGGCGTCATCGGCAGCAGCGGCAGGAACCGCACCGGCTCCATCGGCCCGCCCGTCTCCCGGCCGCCACCCCCCACGGAGCCGCTGCGCGGCGCAGGCTCATTCAGTTCCAGGTCCTCGACCAGCCCGCCCGGCTCGCCGACCAGTACGGAGCTGAATGGTGCCCCGGGCCACAGCGGCTCCCCCAGGTCCAGCGAGGCGCCGGGAGCCACGATCACCCCCTCGACCTGCGGGGAAGCCGCCAGCACGGCCAGTCCGCGGAGCACCTTGTCGGTGTCGGCGAGCCCGGCTCGCACGGAGAGGATGAGCTCGGCGCGCGGCCCCTTCACGGGGTCCGCGAGGGTCGCGGTCGGATCGGACATCGGCTGGGCGGACATGCCGAGCGTGGCGTAGCGCACCACATCGCCGTCGACGAAACGGAGTGCCTCGATCCGGTCCGTACCGAGAAACGTCACCGCGGCGCGCGCGTCCGGTTCACCGAGAGCCGTACGGAGCCGGGCCTCGACCAGAGCCAGAATTTCTTCCATGCCGCGAGCATAGGACGCGTATGGAATGGGCAAAGTAAGGGATTGGCCCGGAGTCGGCTGATAGTCTTGGCCGCTGGTCGGGGCAGCGCGCAGAAGCGTCGCTCTCAGTCCCGACAACACGTCATCCCCCACGGGGGACCGGCTGGAGGAGGTGGGGCTGCAATGGATCGAAGTCGATCGTGCAGTACCAACCGCTCTTCCGCCCCACACCCTTATTCGGTGATCTGACGCCTCCCCCGTCAGGAACCAGGGCGTCGCGCACGACGGAAGAGCAGTCCTTTTTTGCCTGTCTGTAGCGAACGCCGTCATCGCGCCGCCGCGGTGCCGCCCGCTTTGCGGATGTGAGCACACGTCCCCATTCCGGGCTGTTCCACGCGCCCGACGACGGCCCTCCGTGAAGGAGCCAGCCATGTCGATGATCCGTGACCTGCGCGCCGCCGTGCGCCCGTCCCTGCGCAAGACCAACGCCCTGCACAGCAGTTACGACACCACCCGTGACCCGTCCGCCTCCAGCGCGGTCGTCGACTGCGCGGTCTACCGCGACGGACGCCGCGTGGAGAGCGCCGGCTGCCTGACCCCGCACGAGGCGATGCTTCGGGTGCGCGAGGACGGCGGCTTCGCCTGGATCGGCCTGCACGAGCCGACCGAGGAGGAATTCGCCGGGATCGCCCGGGAGTTCGGCCTCCACCCGCTCGCCGTCGAGGACGCCGTCCACGCACACCAGCGGCCCAAGCTGGAACGGTACGACGACACGCTCTTCACCGTGTTCAAGACCATCCACTACGTCGAGCACGCCGAGCTCACCGCGACCAGTGAGGTCGTCGAGACAGGGGAGGTGATGTGCTTCACCGGCCGGGACTTCGTCATCACCGTCCGGCACGGCGGACACGGCTCGCTGCGGGCGCTGCGCCACCGGCTGCAGGACGACCCGGAGCTGCTCGCCAAGGGGCCTTCGGCGGTCCTGCACTCCATCGCCGACCATGTCGTCGACGGCTACATCGCCGTGGCCGGCGCCGTCCAGGACGACATCGACGAGGTGGAGATCGAGGTCTTCTCCACCCCGGCGAAGGGCAGCCCGCGCGGCTCCGACGCAAGCCGGATCTACCAGCTGAAGCGTGAGGTCCTGGAGTTCAAGCGGGCCGTCTCCCCGCTGCTGCGGCCGATGCAGCTGCTCAGCGAGCGGCCGATGCGGCTGGTCGATCCGGACATCCAGAAGTACTTCCGGGACGTCGCCGACCACCTGGCACGGGTGCACGAAGAGGTCATCGGCTTCGACGAACTGCTGAACTCGATCCTGCAGGCCAACCTGGCGCAGGCGACCGTCGCGCAGAACGAGGACATGCGCAAGATCACGTCCTGGGCGGCCATCATCGCCGTACCGACGATGATCTGCGGCGTCTACGGCATGAACTTCAAGCACATGCCGGAGCTGCGGTGGACGTACGGCTATCCGATGGTGCTGGGCGTCATCGGGGTCGTCTGCTTCTCCATCCACCGCTCGCTCAAGCGCAACGGCTGGCTCTAATAGAGTTGACGGCATGACTGCTGCTGCCGCTGACTCGCTGCTCGGACCGGCCCTCGTCGAGGAGGCCGCCAAGAAGTCCGGTCTGATCTGGGTACGGGGCACCGGGCCCGCGCAGGCGCTGTGGCACGTATGGCACGAAGGCGCGGCCCATGTCGTCGGGGACGGCCCCGGCGAGCAGCCGCTCCCGGCCGGTCTCACCGACGGGTCCGCCGCAGAGGTGACCGTGCGCAGCAAGGACAAGGGCGGCCGGCTGATCGCCTGGACCGCCGCCGTGACGGAGCTCGCGCCGCACTCCGAGGAGTGGGAGGCGGCGGTCGCCGAACTCAAGGGCAAGCGGCTGAACGCGCCGGACGCCGAGCAGATGACCGAGCGCTGGGCGCGCGAGTGCCGGATACTGCGGCTGACGCCCGGCGAGTTCCGTACGGAGCTGCCGGACGTCTCGCACGCGGCGGCGCCGCTGCCGACTCGGGCGACCACCCGCCGCCCTGTCCCCGACGCCCTCCCGCGATTGCTGCGCAAGCGCCGCCGCTAGGGCCTGTTCTGAGTTCCCCGTCGTTCGCCCGAAACGCGGGCGCAGCGGCGGTCGGTGCGTGCGATCGGCGTGCGGTGTCGCAGGTCATGTGGCGGAGCCACCTGTCCTGCGGGGCCGTGCGGCGAGCGTGCGTGCCGGGCGTCGGGGCGCAGGCGGGGAACTCAGAACAGGCCCTGACGGCCTCCCCGCGGCAGGGAGTGGGCTCCCGACCGCGGGGGAGGGTGCAAGGACTGTCGCCCTGGCGTCACGAGGTCGACTTGGGGAGCTGCTGCCCGTAGTCGACGGTGTCGCCCTTGGCCGGGGCTTCCAGCGTGAAGTCCTTGCCCCAGTCGGCGAGCGTGATGGTGCCCCCGCCGCCGGCACGGGCGAACCGCAGCGGATACGGCGTGCCCTTCAGTGACACGTCGAGCGCCCCGCCCTCACCCTTGCCGCCCAGGATCTGGATGGTGCGGACTGAGCCGACCTTGCCGCGGTCGCCCTTGTTGACCTTGCCGTGCAGCGTGAGCATGCCGTCGAGCAGGGTCTTCATGTCCGTGAAGCCGCGCAACTGCTTGTACGTCGGGTCGTCCTGCGGGACCTTCACATACTTGTCCTGAAGCTTGTCCCCCGCCGCCGCACCGGAATCGCTGCCGTGCTTGTCCTTCTCCTCATGGCTCCAGAACCCGGAGTCGGCCTTCAGATAGACCTGGTCACCGATCCGCAGCAGCTCGAACGTGCTGGTCTTCGAGGTGACGGAGCCCGTGCCGCCGTCCTCCTTGAGCCGCATGTTGAGCTTGTACGTGCCGCCCTTGCTGACCAGGGTCCCGGCCAGCCGCACCGCGTCCGCGGAGTGGGCTGCCGCCTGCGCCTTCTTCTCGATCAGGGCCGCCGAGAGTCTGCCGACGCCGTTGGTCCCCTTGTCCGGATCCTCGTCGCCGCACCCCGCCAGGACTGCGGTCAGCCCCGCACAGAGCACGACAGCAAGAGGGGTCCGGCGGCGGGTCCGGACTGGCGGGACAAAAGAGGTCACTGGCGCACTGCCTCTCATCTGCATGTCGGGGGCTGGCAGACCGCAGCGTACCCGTGTCGCGTACGCCGTCCGGCGCAGAGCCGTACGGACTGCTCACCGGGCCGACCCTGAGCGGTACGGGCTAGCCTGATCCCGTCATAACGGTGCAATTCATCCCTGAACAGACCACCCCTCTCCACGGGACGGAAGGAGGCGCAGAGCATGGCGGCAGGTGCACCCCGGGTCTTCGTCTCGCACCTCTCCGGCGTGCCGGTCTTCGACCCCAACGGGGATCAGGTGGGCCGGGTCCGTGATCTGGTCGCGATGCTGCGGGTCGGCGGCCGGCCGCCCCGGCTGCTCGGCCTGGTCGTCGAGGTGCTCAGCCGCCGCCGCATCTTCCTCCCGATGACCCGGGTGACGGGTATCGAGTCCGGTCAGGTCATCACCACCGGCGTGGTCAACATGCGGCGCTTCGAACAGCGGCCCACCGAACGCCTGGTGCTCGGCGAGTTCCTCGACCGGCGGGTCCGCCTCGTGGAGACCGGCGAGGAGGTCACCATCCTCGATGTCTCCGTGTCGCAGCTCCCGGCCCGCCGCGACTGGGAGATCGACAAGTACTTCGTACGCAAGGGCAAGGGCGGGGCGCTGCGGCGCAAGGGCGAGACCCTGACGGTCGAATGGTCGGCGGTCAGCGGATTCTCACTGGAGGAGGACGGTCAGGGCGCCGAGTCACTGGTCGCCACGTTCGAGCAGCTCCGGCCGACCGACGTGGCCAACGCGCTGCACCATCTGTCGCCGAAGCGTCGGGCCGAGGTCGCGGCCGCGCTCGACGACGACCGGCTCGCCGACGTCCTGGAGGAGCTGCCCGAGGACGATCAGGTGGAGATCATCGGCAAGCTCCAGGAGGAGCGCGCCGCCGATGTCCTGGAGGCCATGGACCCGGACGACGCGGCCGACCTGCTCTCCGAACTGCCCGAGGCGGACAAGGAGCGGCTGCTGACCCTGATGCGGCCGGACGACGCGGCGGATGTGCGGCGCCTCATGTCGTACGAGGAGCGGACCGCGGGCGGTCTGATGACCACCGAGCCGATCATTCTGCGGCCGGACGCGACGGTCGCCGACGCACTGGCGCGGGTCCGGCAGGCGGATCTGTCCCCGGCGCTCGCCGCCCAGGTGTACGTGTGCCGCTCCCCCGACGAGACACCGACCGGCAAGTACCTGGGCACCGTGCACTTTCAGCGGCTGCTGCGGGATCCGCCGTACGCCCTGGTCAGCTCGATCGTCGACAGCGATCTCGTCCCCCTCACACCGGACACTCCGCTGCCGGACGTGACGAGCTATCTGGCCGCGTACAACCTGGTCTCCGTGCCGGTCGTGGACGAGAGCGGATCACTGCTCGGCGCGGTGACCGTCGACGACGTCCTCGACCACCTGCTGCCCGAGGACTGGCGGGAGACCGACTTCCACGGTGGGGAGGAGATCGCGCGTGGCCGGTGAGGACCGCTCGAAGGGGGCACCGGCGGGGGCCTCGGGCATCGCGCGCCCGCCCCGTTCCCGGCTGGACCAGCCGAAGTCCCCGCGTCGTCGGCTGCTGCCCGAATACGACCCCGAGTCGTTCGGCCGGCTCTCCGAACGGATCGCCCGCTTCCTGGGCACCTGGCGCTTCATCGCCTGGATGACACTGGTCATCATCGTCTGGGTGCTGTGGAACGCCTTCGCGCCCGTGGGGTGGCGGTTCGACGGGTACCCGTTCATCTTCCTGACTCTGGTCCTGTCGCTCCAGGCCTCGTACGCGGCCCCGCTGATCCTTCTCGCGCAGAACCGGCAGGCCGACCGCGACCGGGTCACCTACGAGCAGGACCGCAAGCAGAACGAGCGCTCCATCGCGGATACCGAGTACCTCACGCGGGAGATCGCGTCGCTGCGGATGGGGCTCGGCGAGGTCGCTACGCGCGACTGGATCCGCTCCGAACTGGACGACCTCGCGAGGGACCTGCAGGACCAGCAGGCCCTGTCCCCGGCCGAGAGTGACGAAGACCGCTGACACGGCTACTCGCGCGTAGCGACAGGCGCCGTAACATCGTCGGTATGGCTACCGAAGACGCGGTGCGCGAAGCACTGGCGACAGTGAACGACCCGGAGATCCACCGACCGATCACCGAACTCGGCATGGTCAAGTCGGTCGAGATCGCAGCTGACGGTGCGGTCGCTGTCACGGTGTATCTCACTGTCTCCGGCTGCCCGATGCGCGAGACCATCACCAAGAACGTGACCGATGCGGTGGCGAAGGTCGAAGGCGTCACACGGGTCGACGTCACGCTCGACGTCATGAGCGACGAACAGCGCAAGGAGCTCACGTCCTCGCTGCGCGGCGGTATGGCGGAGCGCGAGGTGCCGTTCGCCAAGCCCGGCTCACTGACCCGGGTGTACGCGGTGGCGTCCGGCAAGGGCGGCGTCGGCAAGTCGTCGGTGACGGTGAACCTGGCAGCGGCGATGGCGGCCGACGGCCTCAAGGTCGGCGTCGTGGACGCGGACATCTACGGGCACAGCGTGCCGCGGATGCTCGGCGCGGACGGCAGGCCGACCCAGGTCGAGAACATGATCATGCCGCCGTCGGCGCACGGCGTGAAGGTCATCTCCATCGGCATGTTCACCCCGGGCAACGCCCCGGTGGTGTGGCGCGGACCGATGCTGCACCGCGCACTGCAGCAGTTCCTCGCGGATGTGTACTGGGGCGACCTGGACGTCCTGCTGCTCGACCTGCCGCCGGGCACCGGTGACATCGCGATCTCCGTGGCCCAGCTCGTCCCGAACGCCGAGATCCTCGTCGTCACGACCCCGCAGCAGGCCGCGGCCGAGGTGGCCGAGCGGGCCGGCGCGATCGCCGTGCAGACCCACCAGAAGATCGTCGGCGTCGTCGAGAACATGTCGGGCATGCCGTGCCCGCACTGCGACGAGATGGTCGACGTGTTCGGCACCGGTGGCGGCAAGAAGGTCGCCGAGGGCCTGACCAAGACGGTCGGCGCGGAGGTCCCGGTGCTCGGCTCCATTCCGATCGACGTACGCCTGCGCGAGGGCGGCGACGAGGGCAAGCCGGTGGTCCTCTCGGACCCGGACTCCCCGGCCGGCAAGGCCCTGCGCACGATCGCCGACAGGCTGGGTGGACGCCAGCGCGGTCTGTCGGGCATGTCGCTGGGCATCACCCCCCGCAACAAGTTCTGAACCGCGGCCCTCTGACGGGGCCTGAGCGCAGCCGCCGGGCAGGGCACAGGCCCCGCCCGGCGCCACTGTCGATTCCGTCCGGCGAGCGGTCCCAGGGCGGGCGATGGCGCCATCGCGCCCCGTCCGGCGATCGAGGGCGGAGCAGCCAGCCGGGCACCCCGGCCACCGCACCCGCCCCAGGAGGGTGCTGAAGATCTTGGCCGGATCAGCGAGCGGCGTCTGGTGCGTGCAGCTGCAAGGCGCCGAAGCGGCCTCATAGCGGAGCTATCAAGCCGTTTTGGCAACGCCGCAGATGTGCGTGCAAGGCGTCGGGAGCCCGGCCAGGATCTTCAGCACCCTCCTAGCTAGGCGTACGTCGCGATGTCCTCGACCACGGAGAACCCCAGCCCGTACGCGCTCATCCCCCGCCCGTACGCCCCGATGTGCACCCCGCCCGGTGCCGACCCCGCCAGCACCCACCCGAACTCGGACTCCCGGTAGTGGAACGGCACCGATACACCGTCCACCGGCAGGGACAGCACCGACCACGCGGGCCCGTCCAGATCGTCGGCGAGTTCGAACGCCGTCTCCGTCTGCTGGTCCATCCAGTCGTCGCGCAGCGTGTGGTCCAGCTGCGAGGGCCACGTGTACGCCAGCAGACCCGAGCCCGCCAGCCACGCCGCCGACGACACCGTGGTCGCCTCCAGCACCCCCGTACCGTCGCCACTGCGCCGTACGGGGCTGCTCGCCACCGTCACCACGACCGCGAACCGCTGCTTCTCGCCGCCGGAGTCACCCCGTACCACAGGCTCCTCACCATGCCCGGTCGAACCGTGCTGCACGGTGCCGTCCGCCGCCGTGCCGACCTGCATCAGCCAGCGCGGCCCGGTAAAGGCCTCGTCCAGCCCGTACCAGGGGAACGACGCCTGCAGATAGCCGTCGACCGTACGCCGGGTCGCCGGCATGCCCTCTGCGGTGACTGTGCTGGGCTCACCTTCCGCGCCTGCCCGACTCGTCGTCTCCATCTGCCCGGCCGCCTCCTCGATCCCTAGGGGTCCGCAGCGGCCCGCCCCCCTCGGGCGTCCTCGCAACCGGACAGATGGAGAATAGCGACACCGCCCGGACGAGCCGGGATTGACCAGTGTCAGGTGGCGTCTGCGTCGAAGGGCGGACGATCGTCCTTCGCGGGCTGCCCGCGCTTCTTGAGCAGGTCAGGGGCGCCCGGGGAGCCGTTCGCCGCAGTGACCGCCGCGCTATCCGACACGCCGCCCGCGGAGTCCTTGGACGCGCTCTCGCGACCGTTGACCGCGTCGCTGACCTCGGCCATCTCCTTACGGAGGTCGAAGCTCTCGCGGATCTCCTTCAGCCCGAGATCGTCGTCTCCGTCCATGAGCTGCTTGCGGACGAACGTCTTCGGGTTGAGGTCCTCGAACTCGAAGTCCTTGAACTCCGGGCCGAGCTCCGTACGGATGTCTTCCTTGGCGCTCTCGGAGAACTCACGGATCTTGCGGATGAAGCGTGAGGCGTCCTGGATGACCTTGGGCAGCTTGTCCGGGCCGAAGATCAGCACGCCGAGGACCACGAGCGTCACCAGCTCTAGTGCGCCTATGTCATTGAACACCTTGTTGCTCCTCGTGTTCCCCGAGCCCAGGTCGGATGAGGTCCGGACCCGGCCAACGGTACCCGGCCGAACTGTCCGCACGGTAGCGCCCCACAGCCGTCAGGTGCCGGTTGCCGACCCCAGGACCAAAGTCATGGACAGGTCTTTACCACCGCGCGTCAGACCGAGGTCCAGTCGGTCACCCGGACGGTGCGCACGGATCTTCACGATCAGCTCCTCCCCGCTGTGCACCCGTTGCCCGTCCACCTCGGTGATGATGTCGCCCGGCTTGATGCCGGCCTTCGCCCCGGGGCCGCCGGGTGTCACCGCGGGCTTGCCAGCGGCGCCCTTCGCATCGACCTTGGCGCCGTCACCGGTGTACTTCATGTCCAAGGTCACACCGATCACCGGATGCGTGGCTCTACCGGTGTTGATCAGCTCCTCGGCCACCCGCTTGCCCTGGTTGATCGGGATGGCGAAGCCGAGGCCGATGGAACCTGCCTGGCCACCCTCGGTCGACGAGCTGTTGTCGGCGGCGCGGATGGCACTGTTGATGCCTATGACATGGGCGTCGGTGTCGACGAGCGGGCCCCCGGAGTTGCCCGGGTTGATCGGGGCGTCGGTCTGCAGCGCGTCGACGTAGCTGATGTCGCTGCCGTCGCCCTTCTCGCCGCCCGCGGTGATCGGCCGGTCCTTGGCGCTGATGATGCCGGAGGTGACGGTGTTCGACAGGTCGAAGGGGGCGCCGATGGCCACCACCGGGTCGCCGACCTGCACATTGTCGGAATTGCCCAGCGGCAGCGGCTTGAGCCCGGAGACGCCGGTGACCTTGACCACAGCCAGGTCGTAGCCGCTGTCCTTGCCGACGACTTCGGCGCGCGCGGTCTCGCCGCCGCTGAACGTCACCGTGATGGAACCGGAGGAGCCGGCCGGGGCGACGACATGGTTGTTGGTGAGGATGTGGCCCGACTTGTCGAGGACGAAGCCGGTGCCGGTGCCGGATTCGGTGGTGCCGCTGACATGCAGGGTGACCACGCTGGGCAGGGCACTGGCGGCGATGCCCGCGACGCTGTCGGGGGCGCGGCCACCGCTGTTCCTCGCGGCCTGCGGAAGCTCGACCGTGGTCAGACCGCCGTTGCGCTCGACGTAGGCACCGATGCCGCCGCCGATGCCGCCCGCCACCAGGGCGAGCAGCAGTGCGCCGACAAGCAGGGAGCCGCGTCGGCTCCTCCTGCGCCCGCCGTCCGACCCGAGCGGGGGACCGGGGTGGGTCAGCGGCTGCCGGGGCGCACCCCAGGGGTCGTACTGCGACCACTGCGAGGACTGTGGCGGCTGGGGCGGGGGTGTGAAGGCCGGGGCAGGGCCCGGGAGGGGAGCGGGGGCCGTGGGCATGCCTGCGCCGTTCGTGCCGGTGCCTGCGTACGGCGGCGGTACGGGAGTGCCGTGCGCCGGTGTCGGCACCGGGCGCTGTACGGGTGGTGCGGGTGCCCAGGGGCCGGGGCCACCGTACGGCGGGGTGCTGTACTCATCCGGCTCGTGCAACGGCTTCACCGCAGGCACCGGCGCTTGGGCCGTCGCCGCGGGTGCATGCACCCCGGGCTCGGGCGTCACCGGCGCGGGTGCCACGGGCTCGGGCGGTGCGGGCTGGGCGGGGAGTACGGGCGCCGGGCTCGCGTCTGCGACGACCGCGGTGTCCGGGTCACCGGCCGGTGTGCCCACGGACCGCACGTCCTCCGCCGGGGCGGGAGCCTCCTGCGGCGCTGATGCGGTGGCGCGCCCCGCCGTGGGACGGCTCCACCACTTCGCCTTCGGCCCGGTGGGCTTCCCGTCGTCCATGCTCTCCCCGCAACCGCCACAACTGGCCTCTGCACGCGCCCGAAAGGACGTCCCTCCCGGAATTCCTCCGTGGATTCAACCAGGTTTACGAATCGCTGCGCAGACCCCCGTCAGCGCTGGGCGGAAAGCGGCAGACGGCGATCGACGGAGGTGGGCAGGGCGGCCGCCGACGTGGGTGTCCAGGACGCGGTCGGCGAGGGCGTGGGGGAAACGGGGTTCCGGCCGCCTCCGAGCGCGTGTGTGAACAGCGGGCTGGTGGCGGTCGGCCGTATCAGGGGGGACGCGGACACATCCGTCAGCACCGCCGCGGCGAAGGGGTTGGCCGTGAGCCGGCCGGTGTCGAACAGTGCGGGGACGGGTGCGGCGGTATTCGGCGGCTGTGCCGGGGGACCGCTCACGGAACCATCGCCGGGCACGCCGGACGTGCCGAGGCTGCTGCCACCCCGACGGCTGGTCACGCTGCCGCTCTCGGCCCGCGCGGCGGCATCGAGCGGGGTCACGTTGTTTCCGGCGCCCTCGGCGCGGGTCGCGGCGCCGGGACCCGCTCCTGTCGGCAGAGCACCACCCAGCGCGATGGCTGCCAGCGAGACGGCGCTGGCAGCCGCGAAGGCGAACCTGCGGCCGCGCCACGGCGACCGGTCCCCTTCCCGGCCCACCTCATGGATCCGGAACGCCGAACGCGATCCGCCGGCCGGAAGCACGGCCGTCGAGCCGTGCGGCGTCGCGAGGTAGCCGAAACGGTCCAGCGGCGACTTTCCCGAAGGCGAGTCGGTGCGGCTGCCGGGGGGCTGCATCACCGGGAAAAGTCCGTCGGCGAACCGCCCGGAGCCGCCAAATGGTCTTCCTTGGCGGTCGTCGTCACCGCCCGGTCCCCCGGGAAGGCCCTGCAACCGGGCGAGGAACCCCTCGGACGGCGACGGCGGGGCGGACTGCGCGAAGACACTCTTCAGCCGCCGCTGGGCGGCAGCCTCGGCCTTGCACTTCACGCAGGTCGCGAGATGGGCGAGCACCCGCTCGCGGGCGTCATGTTTGAGCTCACCGTCGACAAGCGCGGCAAGGCGGTCCCCCAAGTGCTGTTCCGCAGGGGTCGGACCTGTACCACTCACGCCGGGCCGCCCTCCACTGCCACTACTGCTCCCGCCAGCGAGCGCTGCTCGGCGCGGGCCTCGGGAGAGCGGTGCTGCAGAGCCTTGCGCAGGTGCGAGCGGCCGCGGTGAATACGGCTGCGCACGGTACCGAGCTTCACGCCGAGGGTCGCGGCGATCTCCTCGTACGAAAGTCCCTCGATGTCGCAGAGCACGACCGCGGCACGGAATTCGGGCGCAAGGGTGTCCAGCGCCTGCTGGACGTCCGCGTCGAAGTGGGTGTCGTTGAAGACCTGCTGCGGGGACGGCTCACGGCTCGGCAGCCGCTCGGCGGCGTCGTCACCGAGGGAGTCGAAACGGATCCGCTGCTTGCGGCGGACCATGTCCAGGAACAGGTTGGTCGTGATGCGGTGCAGCCAGCCCTCGAAGGTGCCGGGTGTGTAGGTCGACAGCGAACGGAACACCCGGACGAAGACCTCCTGAGTGAGGTCCTCGGCATCGTGCTGGTTTCCCGTCAGACGGTAGGCAAGGCGGTAGACACGGCCGCTGTGCGTGCTGACGATCTCTTCCCATGAGGGCGGCATCCACGCCTGGGAGTCCGCATCTGAGGCGAAGGTCGCGGTCGGTGCGGAGTCGTTGGAAGAACGGTCAGCAATGTTGGTCACGGATTTCGGCTCACCCGCCGACCTGAGAAAGCGCCGTAGCACTCGTCCCCGATCCACAGGCGCAGCCGCACCTCCCCTGTCGGCTCTGGTGGTGTCCAGTGGAGCCCCTACCATAGCCACCTCGCCCGTTAGCTCCGGATAAACCTTTTTTTCTGCTGGGGTCCGGGATCATCCCCGGGAACCCGTCGGCCCATGATCCGGGGCCCGGTCTGCGGGCCGGATCCATGGGCTTCCCCTTGCCCTTTCCCAACGCCCGGTCCCATCTGCGGGTTCCCGGGTGCAGCGGATACAGTCACCGTTGCGCCAACTACGGGGACAGGAGAGGGTCATTACCGCCAACCGGCAGACGAGCTGGGCGTTCGCCGACGCCTTTGTCGCCGAGGACGAAGCACTGCGCTGGGCCAGAGACCGGGCCCGGGAGGCAGGGCTCCGCTCGGTGTCACCGGGCACCGGCGCCGCGCTGCGCCTGCTCGCTGCCACGACCGACGCCAAGGCGGTGGCCGAAATCGGCACCGGAACCGGCGTGTCCGGCATCTATCTGCTGCACGGGATGCGGCCGGACGGGGTGCTGACCACGGTCGATCCGGAGCCGGAGCGGCAGCAGTTCGCCCGCCAGGCCTTCCGGGCTTCGGGGTTCGCGGCCAATCGGGCCCGTTTCATCCCCGGCCGCGCCCTCGACGTACTTCCGCGGCTCGCGGACGGCGGGTACGACCTCGTGTTCTGCGACGGCGACCGGCTGGAGAGCCTGGACTGCCTCGCTGAATCGTTGCGCCTGCTGCGACCTGGCGGTCTGGTCTGCTTCGAGGGCGTCTTCGCGGACGGCCGTACGGTCGACTCCGCGGCGCAGCCGGCGGAGGTACTGCGGCTGCGGGAGCTGTTGCGGGCGGTGCGGGAGAGCCAGGAGCTGATGGCTACGTTGTTGCCGGTGGGCGACGGGTTGCTCTGCGCCGTCCGGCGTGGGTGACCGTTCGCCGTTCCGTGCCCTCGCCGGAACGGCCGGGCGTCGTCGGTCTCCCCCGGCCCCGAAGGACCGGGAGCCCCTTCGACGGGCTTGTTCCGCATGCATCACTGCCCCGGCACGGACCCGTGCCGGGGCAGTGATGAAGTGTGGGCGCCTCTGCGTCAGCCGACGACCTTCTTGAGGGCGTCGCCGAGTGCATCGGCCTCGTCCGGAGTCAGCTCCACAACAAGCCGACCGCCGCCTTCGAGCGGAACGCGCATGACGATGCCCCGCCCCTCCTTTGTCACCTCGAGCGGGCCGTCGCCCGTCCGCGGCTTCATGGCCGCCATGCTCGTTCCCCTTCCTGAAACCAGCTCATAACAACCGGCGGCCCCATGACAGGCGCTGTGTCACCGGCATCGAACACATTGCTTCCAGGCCATTATCCCGCATCACAGACCCCCGTGACCAACATCGGTCTGCATCGCTTGCGCAACGCGCTCTCGCAAAACCACCCAATTCGGCGATCCGACTGCGATACTCCGTCGCCTTCGCCCCTCCATCGGGGCGCAATTGTTAGACGCAGGTCACATGCTCCCCCTCGGCGATCTCGGCCATGCTTGCCTGGACAGGCATTGCCCGAGGCGCAAAGGGGACAGCAAATGGCGGACCATGTGGCCGACACCGTGCTCTACGAAGTGACGGACGGACTCGCGACGATCACGATCAACCGTCCCGACGCGATGAACGCCATGAACACAGCCGCCAAGGCGGCCCTCCGTGACGCGCTGCAGTCGGCCGCGGCCGATACCGCTGTCCGGGCGGTTCTGCTCACGGCGGCCGGCTCGCGCGCCTTCTGTGTCGGCCAGGACCTCAAGGAACACGTCGCCGCGCTGACCGCCGTCCGCGAGTCGGGTTCCGGCAATGCGCTGAGCACCGTACAGGAGCACTACAACCCCGTCGTACGGGCGATCACCGAGATGGAGAAGCCGGTTGTCGCCGGGGTGAACGGGGTCGCCGCCGGCGCGGGCTTCGGCTTCGCGCTCGCCTGCGACTACCGGGTGGTCGCCGACAGTGCGTCGTTCAACACCTCGTTCGCCGGGGTCGCCCTCACCGCCGACTCAGGTGTCTCGTGGACGCTGCCCCGGCTGATCGGCCAGAGCCGCGCAGCCGACCTGCTGCTCTTCCCGCGTTCGATCTCGGCGCAGGACGCGTACGAGCTGGGCATCGTGAACAGACTGGTGCCCGCGGCCGATCTCGCCGCGGAGGCCCTGGCCGTGGCCCGCAAGCTGGCGGACGGCCCGACGGTGGCGTACGCCGCGCTCAAGGCGTCGCTGGCCTACGGCGCCGGCCACACACTGAGCGAGACGCTGGAGAAGGAGGACGAACTCCAGACCAAGGCGGGCGCCTCCGAGGACCACACCATCGCGGTGCAGGCGTTCCTGGACAAGGCGAAGCCGAAGTATCTGGGCCGGTAGGGCCTCGCGGGGGGTCGGTCCGGGCCGGGGCGTGGACGGCTGTTCACCAGTGGGCGGCTTCCTCCACGGCACCGCCGACCCCGCTGCGCGGCTACGCCCCCGTGCCGCGGGCCACGCAGTCGGCCAAGTGGTCGTCGACCAGGCCGCACGCCTGCATCAGGGCGTAGGCCGTGGTGGGGCCGATGAAGCGCAGGCCGCGCTTCTTGAGGTCCTTGGCGAGCGCGGTGGATTCCGGGGTGACCGCCGGGACGTCGCCGAGGGTGCGCGGGGCGGGCCGGGTGGCCGGGTCCGGGGCGTACGACCAGATCAGTTCGTCCAGCTCGCCGTCCGGCCATGCGGCCAGCACCTTGGCATTGGCGAGCGTCGCCTCGATCTTCGCGCGGTTGCGGATGATCCCGGCGTCGGCAAGGAGGCGTTCCTTGTCGGCGTCGGTGAACTCCGCCACCGCAGGGATCTTGAACCCGGCGAAGGCACTGCGGAATCCTTCCCGGCGGCGCAGGATCGTCAGCCAGGACAGCCCGGACTGGAACGCCTCCAGGCAGAGTCGCTCGAACAGGGCGTCGTCGCCGTGGACGGGGCGACCCCATTCCGCGTCGTGGTAGGCGAGGTAGTCATCGGTGGACAGTCCCCACGGACAGCGCAGCCGGCCGTCCGCCCCCGCTTCGGCGCCGCCGCTCATCGCTGCGGCTCCTCGCCGGACCGGGGCCCGGACTGTGGACCGGGCGGCGGCTCCTCGCCGGACCGGGGGCCTGACGGGGGCCAGGAACGCGGCTCCGACTGCCGGTCGGGCTGCTCATCGGACTGCGGCGCAGACCGGGGTGCCTGCTCGGGCCGCGGCCGGTCCTGCGGCTCCTTGAGGAGCCCGACACCGCCCACCGCCGCCGCCTGCGCTCCGGCGAGCGCCGACTCCAGCTCGGCGATCCGCGCGTCCCGCTCGGCGAGCTCGGCGCCCAGGCGGCCGAGCGCGTCGTCGACGTCGGCCATCCGGTATCCACGTGCCGTCACCGGCAGCCGCAGCGCCTCGACGTCCGCGCGGCCCACCGGACGGGTCGCCGGCAGCGGGTCGGTCAGTTGCTCGGGCGCCACGTCCTGCAGGACAGCGCTCTTCCCTCCGCCGACCACCGCGAGGGTGACCGCGGCCACGACCACCACCATCGCCAGCAGCAAGAACCAGAACACACGCATCTCCCCTGGGGCGGAAACCTGTCCGGCTCCGATCGTGCCATGCGGTACTGACAGTTACGGCCTCACCCACAAGAGGGAGTGGGCTCCCGACGCCCTGCGACTCCACTTGCGGCGTTGCCGTCGGTCACCGACTCCCCCACAGCCTCAAGGGCGTGGGAGGTGCCCCCTCCGCGTCGACTCCGTCCTCCGCCTCGCCATCGAAGCCGCACGACGCCGCTCGCTGATCCACTCCCTATTGTGGGGGAGGCCGTCAGGGTCGCAGGCGGCGGCGGGGGATCTATCCAGAGGAGAAACACAGGATGCGAAGCGGTGTGCTCAGGCTGGGGCGGCGCGAATTCGGGGCGCACGAGCCAGTGATCATGGCGATCGTGAACCGTACTCCGGACTCCTTCTACGACCAGGGCGCGACCTTTCGCGACGAGCCCGCGCTCGCCCGGGTCGAGCAGGCTGTCGCCGACGGCGCCGCGATCATCGACATCGGCGGAGTGAAGGCCGGTCCCGGCGAGGAGGTGACCGCCGCGGAAGAGGCCCGCCGCACCGTCGGGTTCGTCGCCGAGGTGCGGCGGCGTCACCCCGATGTGGTGATCAGCGTCGACACCTGGCGCCACGAGGTCGGTGAGGCGGTCTGCGAGGCCGGTGCCGATGTGCTGAACGACGCGTGGGGCGGTGTCGACCCGAAGCTCGCGGAGGTGGCCGCGCGGTACGGCGCGGGCCTGGTGTGTACGCACGCGGGCGGAGCCGAACCGCGGACCCGGCCGCACCGGATCGCGTACGACGACGTGATGGCGGACATCCTGCGGGTGACGGTGGGGCTGGCCGAGCGGGCCGTGGAACTCGGGGTCAGGCCGGACGGCATCATGATCGACCCCGGTCATGACTTCGGGAAGAACACCCGGCACTCGCTGGAGGCGACGCGTCGCCTCGGTGAGATGACGGAGACCGGCTGGCCCGTTCTCGTATCGCTGTCCAACAAGGACTTCGTCGGGGAGACGCTCGACCGGCCCGTGAAGGAACGGCTGATCGGGACGCTGGCGACGACCGCGGTCTCGGCGTGGCTGGGCGCGCAGGTCTACCGGGTGCACGAGGTGGCGGAGACGCGCCAGGTGCTGGACATGGTGGCGTCGATCGCGGGGCACCGGGCGCCCGCGGTGGCCCGGCGCGGGCTGGTGTAGCGGCGGCGGGACGGGCGCGAGCCGGGCCCGGGGCGGCGGGGCCGCTGCGCGAGACGTGCCCCTCTGCCCGCCCCTTCCCGATCCGGGGCGCTGCCCCGGATCGCGCTCCTCAGTCGCTGGAGGGACTCACCGTGGCCAGTGGCCGACTTCCTTCGTGACCAGGTCGACCGCCTCGTGCACGTCGTCCGTGACGTGGAACAGCAGCAGGTCCCTCTCGGACGCCTTCCCCTGCGCCACCACCGTGTTCCGCAGCCAGTCCACCAGACCGCCCCAGTACGCGGTGCCGAAGAGCACGATCGGGAAGCGGGTCACCTTGCCCGTCTGCACGAGGGTGAGCGCCTCGAAGAGCTCGTCGAGTGTGCCGAGGCCGCCGGGCAGGACGACGAACCCCTGCGCGTACTTCACGAACATCGTCTTGCGGACGAAGAAGTAGCGGAAGTTCACGCCGATGTCGACGTGCGGGTTGAGCCCGGACTCGAAGGGCAGCTCGATACCGAGGCCGACCGAGATGCCCTTCGCCTCCCGCGCCCCCTTGTTCGCTGCCTCCATCGCCCCGGGACCGCCCCCGGTGATCACCGCGAAACCGGCCTCGACCAGCGCCTTGCCGATCTGCACGCCCGCCTCGTAGTCCGGGCCGTCGGCGGGGCTGCGGGCCGAGCCGAAGACACTGATCGCGCTCGGCAGCTCGGCCAGCGCGCCGAAGCCCTCGACGAACTCCGACTGGATGCGCATCACCCGCCAGGGATCGGTGTGCACCCACTCGGAATCGCCCTCGGAGTCCAGCAACCGCTGATCGGTGGTGCCGGGCTGTACCTGTTCCCTGCGGCGCAGTACCGGACCGAGCCGCTGCTCCTCGGGGACGTGAGCTTCTTCGGGGCTGCCCATGACCTGCTCCCTCCGACGACGTGACGACGTGCTGTGTCAGGTCAGGGTAGATCCATGGAGGTTACGGACAGAGGAATCCTGTGGGTCAGCTGGTGAGCCAGGAGCGGAGCCGGTCCTCGCAATGGGTGATCCGGTCGACCACCACGTGCTCGTTGCGCTTGTGCGCGAGGACCGGGTCACCGGGCCCGTAGTTCACGGCGGGGATGCCCAGCGCGCCGAAGCGGGAGACGTCCGTCCAGCCGAACTTCGGCTTCGCGGTACCGCCGACGGCCTCCACGAACGCCTTGGCCGCCGGGTGGGAGAGGCCGGGCATCGCCGCGCCGGAGTGGTCGTCGACGGTGAACTCGACGACGCCGCAGTCCGCGAAGACCTCGTGGACGTGGGCGAGGGCGTCCTCGGGGCTGCGGTCGGGGGCGTACCGGTAGTTGACGACGACGGTGCAGACGTCCGGGATGACGTTGTTGGCGACGCCGGCCTCGATGCGGACGGCGTTCAGGCCCTCGCGGTACTCCAGCCCGTCGATGACCGGCCGGCGCGGTTCGTACGCGGCGAGGCGGGTGAGGATCGGAGCGGCGGCGTGGATGGCGTTTGACCCCATCCAGCTGCGCGCGGAGTGCGCCCGCTCCCCTTCCGTACGGAGAAAGACCCGCAGGGTGCCCTGGCAGCCGCCCTCGACCTGGGCGTCGGACCCTTCGAGGAGGACGGCGAAGTCGCCCGCCAGCCAGTCGGGGTGGGCGTCTGCGACATGGCCGAGCCCGTTGAGATGCGCGGCAACCTCTTCGTTGTCGTAGAAGACGAAGGTGAGGTCGCGGTTGGGCTCGGGCACGGTCGCGGCGATCCGCAGCTGGACGGCGACGCCCGACTTCATGTCGGAGGTGCCGCAGCCCCAGAGCACACCGTTCTCGTCGAGCCGGGACGGGACGTTGTCGGCGATCGGCACGGTGTCGATGTGTCCGGCGAGTACGACGCGCTCGTCGCGGCCGAGGTTCGTCCGGGCCACGACGTTGTTGCCGTGCCGGTCGACGGTCAGGTGCGGGAGCGTGCGCAGGGCCGTCTCGATCGCGTCGGCCAGCTCCTTCTCGTCCCCGCTGACCGACGGGAAGTCGACGAGGCGGGCGGTGAGGGCCGGGCCGTCCAGGGTGAGGTCAAGGGTGCTTTCGGGCATGGCCCCGACCCTAAGGCCTGTCCGGCCCTGATCCGCCGGCCGGGCCCGGGGACATTCTTTCGGACCGGGCCGGATCGGGGACCCCGCGAGCCCGGCGTGATCTGGAAGGAAAGCCCTTGAGGGACTTCGCCCTCGGCCCCGGCCGGGCCCTCCAGTACGGTGGGCGCGTGCCCCGGACCCCCACCTCCGCCCGCCGACACACCGGCCGCAGCCGCCTCTTGCGTATCGCAGCGGCCTTTGCCGTGCTCGTGGCCCTGGCCGGCTATCTGACTATTCAGTACATCTCGGGCAACAAGGGCGTCGAGCGGTGCACCGTGCAGTCCTCTGACGGCTCGACGGGCCGGGGACGTACGTACCGGCTGAGCCCGGAGCAGGCCGCGAACGCCGCGACGATCTCCGCGGTCGGCACCACGCGCGGGATGCCTGAGCGTGCGGTGACGATCGCGCTGGCAACGGCGTTGCAGGAGTCCGGGCTGCGCAATATCTCGCACGGCGACCGGGACTCGCTGGGGCTGTTCCAGCAGCGCCCCTCGCAGGGCTGGGGCACCGAGAAGCAGATCCTGGACCCGGTCTACTCGGCCGGGATGTTCTACCAGCATCTGGCCGAGGTGCCCGGTTACTCGCGGCTGCCGCTGACGGTCGCCGCACAGCGGGTGCAGCGCAGTGGTTTCCCGCAGGCGTACGCGAAACACGAGCCGGATGCCGCACTGCTGTCCGCCGCGCTGACCGGCCGTACGCCCGCCGCGCTGACCTGCACGCCGACGCAGACGGCAGCGGGGCCCGCCGATGCGGCACAGGTGCGGTCGGAGCTGGTACGGGCCTTCGGCAAGGGTGTGCTGCCCCCCTCGGACAAGCCGGGTGACGGGGTGACGGGCGGGGCGGAGGCCGCGGGCACGGTTTCGGTGCCGGTGAAGGCGGCGCGGACCACCGGAGAGGGCGGCACGGCGCAGCGCGGCTGGGAGCTCGCGCACTGGGCAGTGGCGCAGGCCGAATCGCTGGGCATCGGAGAGGTCGCGTACGCGGGCCGGGTGTGGAGGGCCGGGTCGGGCTGGCGGACGGACCATGCGGAATCAGGCACCGCGCAGGTCCGCATACAGCTCGTTCGCTAGGAGGGTGCTGAAGATCGTGGCCGGATCAGCGAGCGGCGTCCGGTGCGTGCAGCTGCAAGGCGCCGAAGAGGCCTCTTAGCGGAGCTATCAGGCCGTTTTGGCAACGCCGCAGATGTGCGTGCAAGGCGTCGGGAGCCCGGCCAAGATCTTCAGTGCCCTCCTAGGGCGCGTTTCCAAAGGAGCGCCGTCCGCCCGTAGGGCGGGACAGGCATCGCCTGGTGCGTGCGATCGCAAGGCGGCCGGAAAGTCCTGGCGGAGCTATCAGGACTTGCGGCCGACGCCGCGAGCGGGCGCGCCGGACGGCGCAACGGGGCAACGCCTGTCGGGAGGGACATCAGTACGAAGGATCCCTCGCAGGGGCCATTCAGCCCATCCGGAAGCCGCCGTCACCACACGCCTCCGTAACTCTCCCCTTCCTACGCCATTTCCCTTGCGGCAAAAGGGAAGTGGCGGCTCGTCCGACGTTCGGGGAATGCAATGTTTGCCCGGGTTCCTCCGTTGTGGATTATGTGACGCATTGCCGACTCTTTACTTCGGTCCACCGCAACCTCCCCCGCCCCCACGACGGTTGTCACTGCGTCCGGTCAACGGACAGACAGATTCCACATCCCGTCGAAGGAGCATCATGTCCCTCCCCCTGACCCGTCGGATCGCCCGTGCCGCGCTGCTGATCGCGGCGGGTGCAGCCCCCGTGGTCGGTGCGGCCGGCGTCGCCGGTGCCGCGGAGCTCCCGCAGGCCCCGGATCTCGGCGGTCTGACGACCGTCGACGGTGCCGGACTCGGCAAGACCCTCGACGGCGCGTCCGGGCAGGGCACCAAGGTCGCGGGTGCCACCGGCGGCAAAATCGTCGGGACGGCCGTCCCGGCCGCGCGCAAGACCGTCGGCAGCACGGGCGGCAAGGCCGCCCCCGCCGCGCGGAAGGTCGCCGGTGAGCTAGTCGGCGGGGCCACCGGTGCGGCGACCAGGGGCAGTCTGCCGAGCGGCGGTCTCGCCGGTGGCGGTCTGCCGACGACGCAGGGCCTGCCCACCCACGGTCTGCCGATCGGCTGAGAGTCTGTCGGGCGACGTCCGCCCGATCAGAGGTCGCCCGACAGGCTCTGAGCCCGTACCGGACAGGCGCGAGGGCCTCGGGAGTACGCACTCCCGAGGCCCTCGCGCCCGGGCCGGTAGGGTGAGGGCCCCCCCGTGTCCCCCGCCCCCCCCCCGTAGGGCCACGCCCGGAACACC